>JAQBTX010000014.1 GCA_027624795.1 bacterium
AAACCATTAGTAGTTGCTGCAGGTTTAGAAGAGGGAGTCGTAAAGCCCAATGATATATTTGATGAATCGGGCCCTACCCAAATTGGTGATTATACGATTAGAAACTGGAATAATGAATATAAAGGGAATATAACCATAAGCAATGTGCTAGAAAAATCATCAAATATTGGTATGGTATATATTGGAGAAAAACTTGGCAAACAAAAAATGTATGATTATGTACAGCTCTATGGATTTGGTGAGTATACTACCATTGATCTTCAAGGTGAATCATCAGGCCAAGTAAAGCAATTTGCAGATTGGTACCCCATCGATACTGCCACAATGGCGTTTGGTCAAGGAGTTTCAGTTACTGGTATACAACTCGTGCGCGCTTTTGCATCGGTAATAAACGGCGGAAATCTGATGCGACCGTATGTAGTGCAAGAAGTTATAGAAGATGGGCATTCAAAAAAGCGCGAACCACAGGTGCAACAGCGCATTTTAAGTGAAAAAACTTCAGCTCAGATGCGTAAAATGCTTGTTTCAACAGTGAATCGAGCTGAAGCAAAATGGGACATTCCAGAAGGATTCACTTTTGGAGGAAAAACAGGTACTGCACAAATTGCAGTGCAAGGAACCTATGATGCCAGTAAAACAATTGCATCGTTTATTGGATTTGCTCCTGCAGAAGATCCAGCGTTTTTGATGCTAGTGGTTGTACGGGAACCAGAATCATCTGAATGGGGATCAGAGACGGCGGCACCGCTCTTTTTTGATATTGCAGAAGAACTTCTTATTTACTATAACGTTTCTCCGAGGTAGTAGTATAAAGGTACAATAGGTGGCCGAGGCTGGAGGGGTCCCGACACGCGCCCCGCCAAGGCGGGGGGAGGAAAGCGAGGGCGGAATCTATTGCGCAAAAAACTGGATTCTTCGGTCGTCGCCACGTCAGACGTGGCTCCTACTCAGAATGACAATAAACTATTACTTCAGCGCATACGCAGGAATATCGCCGTATATGGGCTCGTTGAATTTGCCAAAGTTGAGTTCTGCTGCGTGAGATGCGGTAAGCGTGTATGATTCAAGCTTATAGATTTCTTGTTCATAATCGATATTTTCTTGTTGTATGGTGGCAAGCTCGGATTCGTAATAATTGATCTCATCACTTAAAGTAATCCCGTGCATAAATAGGGTAATATTGATGCCAACGAGAAGGATGACGATGCTGATTATGATTGTGTTGAGTGTTAATTTCATATTATTTTTTTGTTAAAACACGCAAATGTGCAGATCGTTCAAATGATTGTAAGGGTCGGACCCTCTCTACATCGATAGCTTCCATAGTTAATTCTTTATGCGTTCTGCCAAACTGTTTAACTAATCGGTCTTCGAGTGAATGAAAGGTAATGGTTACTATAACGCCACCTGGTTTGATGATTTCAAGTGCCCCTTGGAGTCCTTCTTTGATCTGATCAAGTTCATCATTTACCAAGATTCGTACTGCCTGAAAAATGCGGGCATATACTTTATGTCTGGGTTCTTCTTCGGGAACTACTTCATCGATTATTTTTTTCAAATCCCCCACAGTTCTGAGTGGTTTTCCACGCCGGTGACCGAGTATGCGCCTAACAATGTCTGTGGCGTATTTGTCTTCTGAATACTTCATAATGCTAGATATAAGCTCTGGTCCTTGCAAAGAATTTAAGAGCTCTGCGGCAGTTTGACCTTCTACACCTAAGCGCATGTCAAGCGGCTCTAGAATATTTTTAAAAGAGAACCCTTTGCCACTTTTTGAGAGCTGTTCCATAGAGAGTCCGAAATCAAACAGAACGCCATCGACTGATTCCAGATTATGTTCAGATGCTATAGTGGAGATATCTTTGAATAATCCCGCAACTACCGTATGGTTTCGTTTTACTCCTTTTGCAACTTGATTGGTGTCGGCATCTATGGCAAGCACGGTTCCCCCTTTATCTATAATTGCTTGTGTGTGACCTCCTTCTCCGTATGTGGCATCTATATAGCTCTTTCCAGATGCTATGTTGAGTGCTTGGATTGATTCTTGCAAGAATACGGTTGTGTGCATATTTGTTTAGGATTTAGGATTTAGGAATTAGGAATTTGTTGAATTGATATATTCTTCCCATTTGTTTAAATCCCATATTTCAAAGTGATCTCCAACTCCTGCTATTACAACTTTCTTTGAACGAATTGCAAACGTGCGTAGGTTCTTTGGCAAAACAACTCTTCCTTGATCATCTGTCTCCAAGTATATGGTCGATGAAAAAATAACTCTCCGTTTGGCTAGATTTTCTGTGGTGTCTCTTTCAGATAGGGGAAGAGTCAATAATTCTTGGACTCGTCCTTCCCAGCTTTTAACATCGTAACCAAACAAACAGCCTCCTTCACCCTTGGTGATCACGAGCTGGGTGTTTCCCAATTCATCCCTTACTTTCTTTGGTAATGCTATCCTGCCCCCTTGAGTCATAGATAACCGGTATTCACCATAATATGCCATATTCATTCATTATTCTCCATTTCAGTACAAAAGTCAAGGGGAAACAAGCACTATTTGTGCTCTGGTTTCAGTTATAATAAAATCACCCATGAATCACTTACTGCAAAAGACCAAGGATGCCATTTTTGCACAGCAAACAAGCATATTTGCCTCAACTCTCATACTTGCAGGAATGACAATCCTTTCAAGCATGGCTGGATTCATGCGCTACCGTATTTTGGCAACCTACTTTACCAAAGAAGAACTAGATATATTTTTTGCTGCATTTCGTATTCCCGATCTTATGTTCGAAATACTTATTATTGGAGCTATAAGTACCGCATTCATACCATTTTTCATCGAATATCAAAACCGCAAAGAAAAACAAGGAGAGATCATTTCTTCGATCATAAATGCCGTTACGTTGGTTTTAGGTATAGGTATGGTTGCATTTGTGGTATTTCTTCCCTTGCTTGCTCCGCTTATTGCACCAGGGTTTGACGCAGAGCAAACCACCAAGCTCATATTGTATTCACGAATACTCGTGTTGGGGCAATTACCATTTTTAGTATTGGGAAATTTCTTGACCGGTATAAGTCAGGCAAAAAGAGCATTTCTTATACCGGCACTCGCGCCGATTGTATATAACATTTCAATTATTGTCGTCACGGTCGTACTCAAAGATAGTCTTTCTATGCTTGCACCCATAACAGGAGTTGTTGTGGGGGCAGTTCTTTTTTTACTTATCCAGCTCCCCATATTAAAAATCGCCGAGTTTAAATACGAACTCGTTCTTACCCAATCAAAAGAAATTTATAGGTTTTTTCGTGCTGCAGTACCTCGTATATTAACGATTGCCGTAGCGCAAATAGATACCACCATTGACCTTACCCTTTGTACTCTTTTGGGTCCTGGATCGTATACCGTATTTTACCTAGCACAACGCCTGCAGCTTCTTCCGGTGTCGGTCATTGGTATGTCATTTGGTCAGGCTTCATTACCCTATTTAACTGATTTATACCAAAGTAAAAAACACGAAGAGCTTAAAAAAATCATCACAAACTCGATGCTTAGTATCTTTTTCTTTACTATTCCTGCAGCTGCATTCTTTATGATCACGCGCACTCCAACAGTTCGTATCTTCTTTGGAGGAGAAAAATTTGATTGGGAGGCCACCGTAATGACCGCCACCACCCTTACCTATTTCTCACTTTCACTTCCGTTTCATGCAGTGTATTACTTTTTGGCACGATGTTTTTATGCCGTATTTGATACCAAAACGCCCTTTTATGTGAGTGCAGTTACCATCATTTTAAGCGCATCATTAAGTGTGCTTTTTGTCATAGTATTTGAACTACCGGTATGGTCATTGGCCCTGGCATTTTCTATAACGATGACGGTACGAAGTGTAATACTTTATGTGCTTTTAAGCCGAAAAATTCCTGGACTTGATATGAAGGAACTTGTTTCTGGAACAATCAAAATACTACTTGTTGCTTTTAACAGCGCTATTCCCACCTATTTTTTAATGAGAGTTTTGGATGGACTGATCATAGATACTTCTCGAACACTTAATGTATTTGGGCTCCTTGCTATTGGATTTATGGTTTATTCATCGCTCTTTCTGCTTTTGAGCTGGCTCTTTGGTATAAAAGAAATATATATAATTACTAAGATGCTTATGAAAGTGAAAAATTATGGAAAACAAACAACTGAAGTATATAAGGGAGTTGAAGGAGTTGAAGGTTAAGCAACATTCGTTTTATCTATGTCAAATCAAACAGATCGACTTGAGGCTATAGATGCCATTAAAAAGAAACTGAAAGGTCAAGAATTAGCCTATCATGAGGTATACAGCATCATGGATGAGATCGCGCATGACCGATTAGGAGATGTCCTTACTACCTATTTTGCAGCTACTAGTTTTGCTGAGGGATTTTCTCCAAAAGAACTATATTATCTAACCAAAGCAATGGTAGAAACGGGAACAACGCTTGATTTTCCAGGAATTGTGGCCGACAAGCATTCTGTTGGTGGTGTAGCGGGAACAAGAACTACATTGATCGTGGTTCCCATTGTTGTTGCTGCCGGATTCACCATGCCGAAAACTTCTTCTCGTGCAATCACGACACCTGCAGGTACCGCAGATGTGATGGAGCTTTTTTCACATGTTACCTTTACCCCAGAGCGGGTAAAAAATATTGTACATAAAGTTGGCGGCTGTATATTGTGGGGAGGACACTTAGGTATAGCGCCTGCAGATGATGTGATCATACGGGTTGAAGAACCGCTTTCTTTTGAGTCATTTGATAAGATTATTGTATCGATCATGTCTAAAAAGATAGCTATGGGTATAAATCACCTCATCATAGATGTCCCCATGGGAAGAACCATGAAAGTGAAATATGAAAAAGATGCCCAGTTAGTTAAAAAGAAGTTTGAGCAAATTGCTGATCATTTTGGCATCCATATTCAGGTAGATATTAATCATACCAGTGAACCTGCAGGCAATGGCGTAGGTGCTACCTTAGAGGCAATAGATGTTCTCAAGGTTCTCGAGCAAGACAAAACGCGTCCCATGGAACTAGAAAAACGATCTCTTCATATTGCATCTCAACTGTTAGATATGTGCTACAAAACAAAACGAATTGAAAAAGATGGTATGACCGAAGCCAAAAAGATCTTAAGCTCGGGTAAGGCGCTTGAGAAATTTAAAGAAATCATACAGGCTCAACATGGTGATCCTACGGTAAAATCCACTGATTTCCATGCACCTAAACATACCAGGAGAATTTTGGCAAAAGCGTCTGGTACAATAAAGTCAATTAATAACTTTAATTTAAGTGCGATAGCTAAAATTCTAGGAGCACCAGAAAATAAACGGGCAGGTATCGTTCTTATGAAGCGCAAGGGTGATGAAGTTGCAAAACGAGATGTTCTCTTGGAATTACAGACAACCACAGCTTTTGACCTACAAGAGGCTGCAGATACATTACCATCATTTCCTATTTTCACCATTGAATAACTATGAATAAATTAACTGTTTTGACAATCACGCTTCTGGTAATTGGACTGTTTGGATACCTCATATTTCGAGAAGGAACCCTCCCGGTAAATAACAAAAATGATGAAGTTGTGGTATTTACCATAACACCTGGCGAACCACTTGATGAAATCATTAATGGACTTTCTGACAATGATTTGATACGAAATCGACTGGCATTTTATATGTTGGTCAAGCAACGCGGACTAGAACGGAAGATCCAAGCAGGGCAATTTCGTCTTACGCAATCGATGAATGCCTATGAGGTAGCCAATGCCTTTATGAGTGGGAGCATAGATTCATGGTTAACCGTGCCAGAAGGGCTTCGTAAAGAAGAGATTGCAGAAATTGTGTATGAACAGTTTGGCATAGATGAAGATGAATTTATATCACTTTCAACTGAAGGGTATATGTTTCCCGATACTTATTTGGTTCCATCAAATCCAACAGCACAACAAATGGTAGATATTATGACTCAAACTTTTGAACAGAAGTATACACAGGAAATGCGTGAGATGGCAGCACAAAAAGGATATACCGATAAGGAGATCATTATTCTTGCATCAATTCTAGAAAGGGAAGCAAAATACGATAGTGACCGAACTGGAATAGCAAGTGTGATCGTGAGAAGATATGAAGAAGACTACCCGCTTCAAATTGATGCAACGGTACAATATGCAGTTGGTTATCAACCCCGTGAAGAGCGCTGGTGGAAGAGTGTTACCACATTTGCTGATTTAGAGTATGATTCTCCGTACAATACTTATTTGTACCCTGGCCTACCCCCCGCTCCCATAAGTAATCCGGGTGTAGCATCTATACAAGCAGTACTTGATGCCAACCCAAAGACAAAATATAAATTCTACTTGTCTGATGATGCGGGGAATACCTACTTTGCAGAGACCTATGAAGAACACCAAAGAAATATTGAGAGGTATTTGAATTAAGGTATTACTCTATAACTTCCTGTGCAAATCGATCTTTTATTACGTCTCGTGGTTTAGATCCTTGAGGTGGACCTACATAGCCATCTTCGTGTAATTCGTCAAGGATTCGAGCAGCACGCGCATATCCAACCCGAAGCTTTCGCTGAAGGAGTGATGCTGATGCTTTATCTGTTTGACTAATCAGTTGCACTGCAGCTTGAAAGTGTTCATCTCGATCGTTTCTGCCAGTTCCCGGTATACCGCCGTAAATGCCGCCCACTTTCGGACTATCTTGGTCAATAATTTCATCGGTATATTGCACCACCGGTACCTGAGCTTTCAAGAATTTAACCACATCGCCCACTTCTTTTTCAGTAAGAAATGGTCCTTGGATACGTCGTGGTTTGGCCTGATCGGGGGGCAAGTAGAACATATCTCCCCTTCCAAGAAGCTTCTCTGCTCCTGGCATATCTATGATGACGCGAGAATCCACCATTGATGACACATTAAAGGCAATGCGACTAGGAATGTTGGCCTTCATTAACCCAGTAATGACATCAACAGACGGCCGCTGAGTAGTAAGAATGAGATGGATCCCAACAGCACGCGCTTTCTGTGCAATTCGTGTGATGAGAGTTTCTACATCGTTTGCTGCATAGATCATAAGATCAGCAAGTTCATCAATCACAAAGATGATATATGGTTTATGTGCAAGTCCTTCAAGTTTATTGTAACTTTCCAAGTTTCGTACTCCTGCCCGGGCAAGCTCTTTATACCTAGACTCCATTTCCCCCACAGCCCATCGAAGTGCCGACACCACCTTGGATGGGTCAGTAATAACATCAGTCAATAAATGTGGTCCCCCATTATATTGCACCATTTCTACTTGTTTGGGATCTACTAAAATCATACGAACTTCGTCGGGTCGAGTACGCATCATAAGGGTAGTGATCCATGCGTTAAGCATTACCGATTTACCAGAACCAGTGGTCCCCGCAATAAGTACATGAGGCATCGCGGCAATGGTTGCTGTTTTTGATTCTCCCGCAACATCAAGTCCCAAAGGAACCAATAAGGGGTCGTTGTCCTTTTTAGAAAGCGGCCCACTACTGATGAGTTGGCGCAAGGTAACCAGTTGCGGCATCTTATTGGGTATTTCAATTCCTACAAGCGATCGACCCGGTATGGGGGCTTCTATACGAACTTGACCGGTGGGTGCTGCCAGGGCCAGTGCAAGGTCATTTCCCAGTGCGGTGATTTTTGACAGCTTCGTGCCCATAGTAATTTCTATGGCATATTGAGTTACGGTGGGACCAAAATTAACCTCAGCTACTCGGGTACGTATACCAAAACTTTCAAGTGTTTTTTCTATAATGTGCGCATTGCCCTTCACGTCTCCCCGATCTGCTTCGGTTTGTTTTACATCTGCAAGTAATGTATTTGGTGGGTAAACCCAGGTAGAAGAATCGCTTTGCATAACCGGCTTAATAGTAAGATTAGAATCTTTCTTTGCAATTGCTTGTGCGGGTGTGGGAGCTTGAGGTTTATTGAGCACCACTTTGTCTCGTATAAATCCATCAGACAACCCCGATTGAATTTGCTCCTCTACTGATACGGGCTTTTTAAGCTTTGTAGATGCTTTAAACAAAGATCCGAATGGCTTTAGTAAATTCATGACGCCAAGAAACATGACATCCATCGATGTATCAAGAAACAATACCAAGCCAATGATAAACGATATCATCATTATGGCTATAGCTCCCAATGGGGTAAAATCGAGTGATAAATTATCGTAAATTGACCCACCCACTAACCCGGATCGAAAGAGTCCCAATAACGCAATAAATAAGATAATTGATCCTGCGGTAACATTAAATCGTATAAAGGTGAGTTTTTTACTATTAAAAAAATGTCCGGCTATCATAACGATGATGAAGGGAAGAAAGAGGGAAAGCCCTCCAAACAGTTGGAGCATCTGTATATTTACTTGCTTCAATACTTGAGCATCACCAGAGGTAGAAAAGAGCTGGGTAAACGAAGCAAGCACTATAATACCAATCATTATGAGAAAAAATCCGATGATGTTAAGAAATGTGCTATTGGTTACTTTAAAGCTCAAAAAGCCTCGCTTGCGTCTACGACCCATATCTGTTCATATTATCACGATTTGAGTAGGAAGTAAATGAAAAGACGTGCGTGTCATTGCGAGCGGAATGAAATGAAGCGCGGCAATCTATATATATTTTAGATTGCTTCGTCGTTGTCACTCCTCGCAATGACAATCCATATCCATAGGTTTAAAGATGGCTTCTACTTTTAATTGTGGCGAATTCGCCATAATTAGAATGTTTAATCGATTATCAATTGGTCTTCAAAAATATATTCATACTGTAGCTTCAACTAAGAAGTAATAAGTAGCCCTGCAATAACAGCCAATAGACCTGCAAGTAATTTTATACCCATTTTCTCTCGTTCTTTCAGAAAGATAATGCCGAAGATGACCGATACAATTACCTGCGAAGTGAGAAGTACTACTACTACCCCACTGTCAGGAGCGTTTTTATAGGCCAGAAAAGAAAATATCAAATAGAGCGCACTAGTACCACTAGCAAAGAGAGTTTTTAAGAAAGTATTTTGTACTTGTGAATTAAGTATGTAAAAGTCAGCTTTTATTGTTTTAGAATAAAACAGCAGTATGGTGATCGCGGTCCCAAATGAAATTATAACAAGATATGTACCAGTGCTTATGGTTGAAGCTGCTTGTGCGCTTCCTACTTGAAAAAGAGCAAATAACATGGCAGACAAAATGATGTATAAAACACTCTGATTTAATCGTACGCGATCTTTTTTAACTTGCGCTATGAGAATTGCAGACAGTAAAATTACCATACCAATACTCTGGGTCATAGAGAAAGTGCTTTTGAGAAAGATCACCGAAAGGAATCCTCCCCAGATAAGAATTGAAGAAAATGCAATTTGAGTCGTACCTGTATCAAGTTTTTTCTGTCCAACGAAATATACAATATTACCCCCAACAGAGGTCGCGATTATAAAACCAAGGAGAAGAAAATGATTATTCACACCGTTGAAGTTTAAACCGCCGATTAATGGATTGAATAAGAGGGTAAGTATTCCTGTAGATACCGTGAGCAAAAAAGTGTGTGTGATAGAAGAAGCATGGATATCTCGACTTAATACTCTTGTTGCCAAACTATAAGTCGCACGTGCAATAATAGCGATAACGGTAAGGGTTAACCAGTTCATAAGTGTATTGAAAGTATACAAAAAAAGAGACAGGAATTACCCTGTCTCTTTAGGTTATCGTTTCAATGTTTAGAACCTTCGTCGATCATCTCTTCGTGGTCCACGGTTGTTATCTCTATGAGGCCTACTGTTTCGGTCTCCTCGGTCACTGCCTCTGTCGCCACCCCTGTATCCACCTCCACCTTGTCGCTCTTCGCGAGGTGGTGCGTCAGGAATATTGATGGGTGTTCCATCGGGAAGGGTAAGCATCTTTAAGCTTATGCGTCCTTGACTATCTATTTCTTGTACTTTAACTCTAACTTTATCTCCTTCTTTGACTATATCTGAAGGATTTTTCACAAATTCTGTACTCATTTTGGAAACATGGACGAGTCCATCTTTTCCGGGAACAAGTTCTACAAATGCTCCAAAGTCCATAAGTCGTTTTACTTCACCTTCAAATTCTTCACCCACTTCTATTTGTCGAACCAAGTTGTGAATAGTGTTCATAGCTTCATCTACTTTTGCTTTGTCTACACCAGACACCGTAACGGTTCCATCATCATCCACGTTAACTTCTGTTCCCGTAGCTTCTACGATGCTACGAATGGTTTTACCACCTGGACCAATGACCGTACCAATGAGCTCTTTATCGATCTTCATGGTTTCGATTTTTGGTGCGTATTGTGATAATTCTTTTCGTGCTTCTGGGATTGCCTTGTTCATAACTTCGATTATTGCGAGTCGTGCTTTTCTAGCTCGTTCAAGAATCTCATCAATCATGACTTCGGTAAGTCCACTGTTTTTAACATCAAGTTGTATTGCCGTAATTCCTTCAGTTGTTCCGGTAACTTTAAAATCCATTTCACCGGAAAAGTCTTCAATACCCATGATGTCGGTTAGAATCACATATTCCTCATCACTTCGACTCATAAGTCCCATCGCAATGCCTGCAACTGGTCGTTTTATGGGTACTCCCGCATCCATAAGTGCTAAGGATGATCCGCAAGTACTTGCCATAGAAGTAGAACCATTTGAGGTCATTACTTCAGAAACAACGTGTAAGACATAAGGAAATTCATCTTTAGAAGGAAGTACTGGAATCAGGGCTTTTTCTGCCAATGCGCCATGTCCAATCTCTCGTCTTGAAGTAAATCCAAGCCGTCCAGTTTCACCCACAGAATAGGGAGGAAAGTTGTAGTGATGCATATATCGCTTCTCTACTTGACCTTCAGCACTTTCCAATAATTGTTCAAGTCCAGGTGATCCAAGAGTAGCAACAGAAAGCACTTGCGTGTCTCCTCGTTGAAACATACCAGTTCCATGAGTTCGTGGCAATATGCCAACTTCGGCACTCAGTGCACGGATATCATCTATTCCACGGCCATCGATACGCGTTTTGGTATCCATGGTTTTATTTCGTATTGCTTGTTTTGCCAAATAATCTATGGCTTCTGCAATAGATTTTGCATCAAATTCTTCTCCGACTTGTTCGATGATCTTATCTGCAAGAGCACGAGTCGAGCTTCCGTCATCAAATTCCCGTTCTGCTTTTTGTGCAACTATTTCATCGATATCTGTTTGAAAATCGCTTGAAATGATCTTTTTGAGTTTTTCATCTGATGCAGATGCTTCAACTACTTCTTTGGGCATGCCGATTTCTTTTCGAATCTCTTCGATAAACGCTATGATTGTTTCATTTACTTCTTTAGCTTTGGTAAATGCCTGTTTTATAACATCTTCAGGCAACTCGTGTGCAGCCGTTTCGATCATAAGAATCTTATTGTTTTTAGAAACAGCCAAAAGATCTAAGGTAGAAAATTCTTTTTGTTGATTAGTTGGGTTTATTATAAATTGTGCCTGTCCTTCAGATCCGTCTGAAGTAACTGACCCAATCTGAGTTCCCGCAACTGGTCCATTCCATGGAGCTGGGGATACATGAAGTGCTGCAGAAACTGCATTCAGTGCAAGTATTTCTGGTGAGTTTTCTCTGTCTACTGAAAGCAAAGTCACTGCTACTTGAAGCTCTCTTCGGTATTCTTTAGGAAATAACGGTCGAATTGATCGATCGATGATTCGGCCACTGAGCACTGCTTCGTCAGTTGGTCGGCCTCCACGCTTTACCCATCGAGAACCTTTTATGATTCCTCCGGCATAAAGTCGTTCCATGTATTCGACCTGAAGGGGAAAATAATCCTTTGTTTTGTCTTCTTTGCCAATGGTTATGGCAACTAAAACACAGGTATCTCCCAAACGGGCAAATACAGAGGTGGTGGCAGCGTGTGCCATTCTTCCAAATTCTAATGTAAATTCTTTACCATCAATACTGATGGATTTTTTCAAATATTTCATATATTTGTAATAGTACGGAGATGTATGCGAGAAGTCAATGTGTCATGCTGAACTCATTTCATAATCTTTATAAAAAGATTGTGGAATAAATTCAGATAACGCACTAGTGCTTGTCGCGTTTTACTCCTAAATAATAATTATTTCTTAAGACCAAGTTTTTTTATGAGCTCTTTGTATCGAGCATCATCGAGTTTGGTGATGTAGTTTAATATTCTTCTTCTTTTAGCAATGACTTTAAGAAGTCCTCGTCTGGAGTGATTGTCTTTTTTGTTTCCTTCCAAATGACTGGTAAGACGAAGAATTTTAAACGTAAGAAGTGCTACTTGTACCTCTGGTGACCCTGTGTCTCCTGATTTTTGAGCAAACAAATCGATGATTCCTTGTTTACTTTCGGGAAGTGATTCTTGAGCTGCTTTATTTTCATCAGCTTTTTTTACTATTTTTTTTGGTTCTTCCACTACTATTGGAGCGGCTTCCTTCGGAGGAGCAGCTTTTTTAACTGCTTTCTTTACTGCTTTCTTGACTACTTTCTTTGCTGTTTTCTTTGCTACCATGTTGTTATAAGTATGTTTAATTTTGAATACGTGTGATTATAATAGATTATGCAACAAGTTGCAACACAAAATACATGAAATCAGCACGAACCCGTAAATACGCCATCCTTTCATTCAGGCCAGTAGCAATTATGATTCTTCTAGTTTTGATAATATTAGTTACGATTTTCCTTCCGCCAAAAAATGCTCTCGTTATTTGTATGTATATAGTATTAACAGGTTTTATTGGGTATATGGTGAGTACTTATTTTTTCCCTCTTAGAATCCAACTGGTGATAACCGTTGGAATCATGATTTTTTTGGTTATGAATGCTGCCGTTGGTTTTAGTTTTCTCAATAGCATGCTTCTGATTGCGTTGATTATAACCACTTCGCAGCTAACGAAAAGATAACCCTCATAACACATTGAAGGTATACGATCATCAATTATATACTTTATAGTATTGTATACTAATGCTATGAAAACTAACGTATTAAACTACCGCATTATTGTATCTCCAGACGAGCAAATAGGTACCGGAAAGCCTGCTTTTACTGCCGTGTGTCCTACCTTGGGCATTGCCGATGATGGAGAAACCGTAGAAGAAGCTCTCAAAAATATTCAAACCCTTATTTCTTTTCATTTGGAATCGTTACAACAGGAAGGGAAAGACATCCCTATTGATAGACCAGATAAGGAGTTTGTTACCAACACGCAAGTCGAGGTTTCATTTTCTTCCTCTCAGTTTGCCTTGTAAAAATGGTGAAACTCCCTGCATTAAAGCCAGAAAAAGTCATTAAAATATTGAAAACATTTGGATTCGAAGTAAAACGTCAAACAGGCAGTCATGTTCGCTTAATCCACCCCGATGGAAAAGCAACAACGGTTGCAATTCATAATCGGGACATGGCGAAAGGAACATTAAAAGCAATCTTGAAGCAAAGCCAACTAACATTAGAAGAATTTCTGAGAAAGAAGTAAATCCATCCGCATAGAACTCAAATGTCCAAGATCTAACTTCAAGCTGCTATAATAACTCATGGCAGTCAAATATATTACTACCACTACTCCATACGTAAACTCTGATCCGCATATTGGGTTTGCGCTTGAGATAATTCAAGCCGATGCATGGGCGCGCGCACAAACTGCCGCAGGTCATGAGGTGGTGTTTAATACGGGAACCGATGAGCATGGTGCTAAAATATATGAAAAGGCCCAAGAGGAAGGAATGGACACGCAAGCATATGTCGATAAGTTTGCAGCCCGATTCAAATCATTAAAAGAGCTTCTGAATTTAAGTTTCACAAACTTCATACGCACAACTGATGAGTATCACAAAAAAGCCGCGCAAGACTTTTGGAAAAAGTGCGAAGAGAATGGAGATATATACAAAAAGAATTACCAAATAAAATATTGTGTCGGATGTGAGCTTGCAAAGACTGACTCGGAACTTGACAAAAATGGGCGATGCCCGCTTCACCCCAATAGAGAAGTGGACTTGATAGATGAGGAAAACTATTTTTTTAAATTCTCAAAGTATCAAAAATTACTTCTTGAACTGTATGATAAACAAAAAGATTTTGTATTGCCAGAACATCGACTTGAAGAAATTCGCAATTTCGTGGCAGCAGGGCTTGAGGATTTTAGCATCTCGCGCATCAAAGAAAAAATGCCGTGGGGCGTGCCGGTTCCAGGAGATGATGAGCATGTGATGTATGTGTGGTTTGACGCACTGGTAAATTATATTTCTACCATTGGTTGGCCAACAGATATGGATAGCTTCAATAAATCATGGCCAGGAGTTCAAGTCGCCGGTAAAGATAATTTACGTCAACAAAGCGCCATGTGGCAAGCCATGCTTATGAGCGCTGGGGAAGCCCCTTCTAAACAAATCGCGATCCACGGGTTTATCTCTATGAATGGAGAGAAAATCAGCAAATCTACCGGTAACATCGTTGACCCAATAGAATTAGTGAAACTATATGGGGTAGATCCGGTACGATATTACTTGCTTCGTGAAATTCCAACTCTGGGTGATGGTGATTATTCAGATACACGAATGCGACAATTATATGATTCTGATCTGGCAAATGAGTTGGGGAACTTGTTGTCACGGGTGACCACATTGGCTGCACAAGATGGAATAGACATGTCCAAACCTACCTTAACGATTGAAGAGGTTGTGCTTACCGAAATTAATAACTTTAGATTGAATGAGGCACTCGAGATGATTTGGGTACATATTAAAATAATTAATGCACAGATCAATGAAGCGGCTCCCTGGAAGTTATCAAAAGAGGAAAGAAAAGATAAGCTCATTGAATGGCTACAAAGATTACATCAGATTGGACTCAACCTCGCCCCTTTCATGCCAGAGACTTCAGAAAAGATAATAAAAGCTACTACCGGCAAGATTCAAAAGATATCACCATTATTTCCCCGACTTTGACATTAAGGTATAATAAAATTCTGTATGAAACTCCTTAAGCCAATCACCACTCTATTGAGCAAATTTCGTATTCGAAAGCGCAGCCTGCGGATCATTTCTTTTTTGGGAATGGGAGGACTTTTAACCGCTTTTGGACTATCAATATTCCTTTATTTCTACGTCTTTGTGGGGCTCCCTTCCCCCTATTCACTCAAAGGCTATGGGGCGATTCCCCTTTCGAGTCAAATCTATGATAGACATGGCAAACTGCTCTATGAAGTATTTCGAGATGAAAATAGAGCTCCAGTGACTACTGACCAGATTCCTAAATCATTACGTCAAGCAACTATAGCAATTGAAGATAAAGATTTTTACACCCATGGGGGCATATCTATAATTTCTGGGATGCTTCGCGCGGTCAAAGACACCGTGCAGGGCGGAAATTTGCAGGGTGGTTCAACCATTACCCAACAACTGGTAAAGAGCGCACTTCTTACTCCCGAACGCACTATTCAAAGAAAGTTAAAAGAAATCGTCCTTGCGTTGTGGGTAGAACAAATTTTTAGCAAAGATGAGATTCTTGAACTGTATCTGAGTCAAGTACCCTATGGCGGTTCATCCTATGGAGTGGTTCAAGCTTCTAAAACATATTTTGGCAAAACTCCCGCAGAACTTAAGCTCCATGAATCAGCGCTTCTTGCGGGACTTCCTCAGGCTCCTACCTCATATTCTCCCCATGTAAACCCTGACCGAGCAAAAGTACGACGAGATCAGGTATTACAACGCATGCTTGAAGAAGGGTATATATCTGAAGATGAGCTAAAGGACGCTCGAGAAAAAGCCATAACCGTGCTTCCCCTTGTGACTACCATAAATGCCCCTCATTTTGTATTTGAAGTTACGAAACTTCTCGAACAAGAATATGGTGAAGAATTGCTTAAAACAGGTGGCCTTAAAATTACCACCACACTAGACCTTTCCATGCAAAAAATGACCGAAGAGGCGTTAGACACTGAATTTGAAAGTTTAGGAAGATACAATGTTACAAACGGCGCAGTCTTAGTTACCCGCCCTCCTACAGGTGAGATCTTAGTGATGGTAGGTTCAATTAATTATTTTGACGGTGGATCGGGAGCATTCAATGTAGTAACCGCCGGTACCAGGCAGCCTGGTTCTTCTATAAAACCCATTAATTATGCCATTGGTATTGATCGGAAGATTGTGACTGCATCGACTATGTTTTTAGATATTCCCACATGTTTTAATGCAGCGGGCCAATCTAAACCATATTGCCCTAAAAACTATGATGGGCAATTTCATGGACCAGTACAGTTAAGGTTTGCACTCGCAAATTCGTACAACATTCCCGCGGTGAAAATGCTTGCCATGAATACGGTTGAAGATTTTGTTGCATCATCTTCAGCATTTCTTATTACTTCTTTTAAAAATTCATCAGACTACGGACTAGCGCTTACCCTCGGGGGCGGTGAAGTAGCCATGACTGAGATGGCGCAGGCCTTTTCTGCATTTGCAAACCAAGGCACTCCACGAAAGCTCAATTATGTACTGAAAGTTGAAGATAAAGTAGGGAATGTATTGTATGAATACAAAGATCCTAATTTTGAATTAGATGTATCTGCTCCCCTTGATCGACCCAATTATTTATCTATGCCCGGAACCAGAGCCATATCTCAGGACACCGCCTTCATAATATCGCACATATTGCAAGATAACGGAGCTCGGAGTTCTGCCTTTGGAACCAATTCTGAACTTGTGGTACCTAAGTACACAGTATCGGTAAAAACTGGAACCACTGATGATTTGCGTGACAACTGGACCATAGGTTACACTCCAAACTTTATGGTGACCGTGTGGGTTGGAAATAATGACTTTACTCCTATGAATCAAGGAGTTGCATCAGGTCTCACCGGAGCTTCCCCCATATGGAATACCGTGATGACGAGTCTTCTTACCGATCAACCCGACTTACCCCCTATAAAACCAAGTACCGTTATAGGAATGCAAGTTTGTACTGATACAGGAGTAATAGCTGGCAAGAGTGGGTCAGGATATAACTGCCCAACCCGCTTTGAATACCTCATTCAAGGCACCAACTCTACTGCAAATATTTCGCGTAAGCAAGTTCCGGTGAATAAAGACACGGATCAGTACTTAAATGATCCAAAAAACCCCGCAATAGAGATGCGAGAAAAAACCGTGATCTCCGATTCATTTGGAGTATATTGTGTAGATTGTAATAAATAAGTTCTTTCAAAGTTTACTCAAGAGCCTTCTTATATCCTCCACAGCCATTGTTAAGCCACAGGGCCACGCGAGTTACCGTAGTCGTGGATGTCTTCATTTTCATTGCAATATCCTCATAAGATAATTCGCTTGTTGATAGTAATCGAGCTATTTCAAACCGTCTGCCAAATTCCTCAAGCTCTTTGGGGGTTAAAAGATCCCGCAATAAATTCAAGCTTTCCTGTGTTGTATGCACCTTAGTAAACGCTTCTGCGAGGGCCTTCTCTTGACGACTTTTAGTTTTATAAGAATTATATGATGATGCCATAACTATATTATAGCAAATGTCCTTGACTTTAGCATGTTAACATGTTAATATGTTCATCATGTTAATTATTATTCAAAAACAATACGAAGTAAACCATCATCGCCTCGCTCCTGCGGGGTAGATTTTGTGTACACCACTTGATCTTTTACACCCCGCACTAAGCGGGGTTTTTAATGGATTAATAATCATTCAAATACAAATATGAAAAATAGACTAGATAGCAATAACATAACTCTTGCCATACAGAAAAAGGGCAGACTCACTCAATACAGTATCGATTTGCTCGAGAAGGCCGGGCTTGTAATCGATACCGATGGACAAAAACTCTATGCCAAATGTCGAAACTTCCCCTTGGATATTGTTTTTATTCGTGATGAAGATATCCCTTACCTTGTTGAAACTGGTGTGGTGGACATAGGAATAGTTGGTAACAATGTTGTTGTCGAAATAAATGCTTTGGTTGACACCAGACTGCCACTTGACTTTGGTTACTGTCGACTTGTTATAGCAGTACAAAACGATTCATCGGTCTCATCTATACGTGATTTAAACAACAAAAAAATTGCAACATCATATCCGAGACTCGTATCTCAATATTTACAAAAAAAGAAGATATCAGTTGAGATTATTCAATTAAATGGTTCTGTGGAGCTCTCCCCTGCTTTAAATATAGCATCTGCAATAGCGGATCTCACATCAACCGGAAGCACGCTTGCCATCAGTGATTTACGTATTATTGAAACTCTTTTTGAATCACAAGCAGTATTAATTTCTCAGAAAAAAATAAACAACAATAAAAAACAGAGACTTATTGACAACCTTGTCTTCCGATTTCAAGCTGCACAAAACGCTCAAAAATATAAATACATCATGATGAATGCACCACAGGACAAGCTCAAACAAATAATAACTATGGTACCTGGTCTCAAAAGCCCCACCGTTACTCCTCTTACAACAAAAGGATGGGTATCTATTCAGACAGCAATACAAGAAGATGCATTTTGGGAAAAAATACAAAAGCTCAAACAAATAGGTGCTTCGGGAATAATTGCATTACCCATTGAAAAATTAATTACGTAACTATGAACATCCAATATCTGTCGCAACTTGACAATAATACCAAAGAGCGCATTTTGAAGAGAAGCAGAGAAAACATCGATGATGTGATTCCTTATGTGACGTCAATAATAAATGACGTTAGGAATAATGGTGACAAAGCAATTCTAAAGTATACGAAAGAATTTGACAGAGCAACGATATCTGAGTTAAGAGTTTCTAAAAATGAACTCTCAAATGCTTACCAAGTAGTCGATAGAGATATTATTACTGCTCTTAAACAAGCAAAGAAAAATATTGAAACATTTCAACGTGCCCAACTCAAAACAAAAAAACGTTCAAAAGTATCAACTGCACCAGGAATTACCGTATGGCAGGAGTGGCGCCCAATTGAACGGGTAGGTATGTATGTACCGGGTGGTAAGGCGGCGTATCCTTCGTCGGTGCTTATGAGTGCAATACCAGCACAAATTGCAGGATGCAAAAGACTCATTATGGTAACGCCTCCAGACAAGTCTGGGGATATCAATCCAGTTATCCTAGTAGCTGCAGATATAGCTGGGGTAACAGATATATATAAAGTGGGTGGAGCTCAAGCTATCGCAGCATTGGCATATGGCACTAAAACTATACCAAACGTATTCAAAATAGTTGGACCAGGTAATAGATACGTAGCTGCTGCAAAACAAGTAGTAAGTCAAGATGTTGCTATAGATATGCCTGCTGGACCTTCTGAAGTATGTATTATTGCTGATGAATCGGCAAATCCTGTGTTTATTGCTGCAGATCTTCTGGCTGATGGTGAGCACGCATCAGATTCTGCATGTGTTCTGCTGACAACATCGAAACTTATTGCTGAAAAAACACTTATTGAGATTGAAAGACAACTTACAACCTTGAGTACCGCAGACAGAGTAATCGCGTCTTTAAAAAGTTATGGACTCATTGCTGTTGCAAACAATATTGATGAAATTATTGCCTTTGTAAACGAATATGCTCCAGAGCACTTAGAAATAATGACGAAAGACAATCTTTCTGTCGTAAAAAGTATTACCAATGTTGGATCGATATTTTTAGGTGATTGGACAAGCAAATCAAGTGGTGATTATGCCACTGGGGCTAATCACATTCTGCCAACGGGCGGCATGGCCAAAATGTATGCACCTCTTGGTGTTGAAGCATTTGGTAGATGGATTGAAGTTCAAAAGTGTACAAAGGATGGATTACAAGCTATTCGAAAATCAATAGGTGTCCTTTCCAACGCTGAAGGGCTTCCGGCTCACAAAATGTCGACTGAAATTCGGTTTATATTTGATTATTAATTTGCTGTTAAATATATGCAAAATAAATACCTATCAATAATGGCTCAAAAAATAACCCCGTATGAATGGGCATCAAATGTGCCGGAAAACGTCCTGCGTTTTGACACTAATACCCTTCCGGATCCTCCACCCATAGTAAAAGAATTTGGCGAAAAATTGATCAAAAATTGTCCTATTAATGAATATGGAGATCCTTCGTATGCTAAGTTAAGGAATTTAATCGCATCATACGAAAATGTGAAGCCGGATAAAATTACGATTACCAATAGTGGAGATGAGGCATTAGATATAGTGTCTAAAGCTTTTCTAAACCCTGGAGATTTTTTTATTATCCAACCCCCTACTTTTGAAAGGTTTCGACTTCAATCCGAAATCAATCGCGGCCAGTGCATTGAAGTGCCGTTGACACCTCAATTTAACATCGACTTGATCAGCCTTCTCAAAACAATTCAACAAATCAAACCAAAAATAACGTTTGTTTGTAATCCCAATAATCCCACTGGAACAGTCACATCTAACGAAACCATTGAAACTATTCTAAAAAAATCAAGCGGAATTGTATTGGTTGATGAAGTTTATCGGGAATTTTATGGAAAATCATCAGTTGCTTTGCTCAACAAATATCCAAACCTTGTCATACTTCGAAGTTTTTCAAAATTCGGAGCAATGGCTGGAGCACGCATTGGTTACCTCATGGCAAGTCCCAAACTTTCTCAAGTGTTTGATGCAATCCGCCTTCCCATGGGAGTAAGTTGGTTTTCCTATAAATTTGCAGAAACCCTGCTTGAAAAAAATACTGGGTGGATCGAGTCACAATCACAAAAGATCAAAAGCGAAAGATCTCGATTGACACAAGAATTGATTGATCTTGGACTCAAAGTGGTACCATCTCAGGCAAATTTTCTCTTAGTCAATTTTGGCACATCTGCAAAAACAGTTTGCGACAAATTAAAGAAGCAAAATATTCTCGTCCGCGACAGAAGTAGTAAACCGTATTTAAATGGATATGTACGAATTACGGTTCGAAATAGAGAGCAAAATGATGTACTGATTACAAGTTTATCGAAGCTATTATGTGAAATTTGGAAGCAAATTGGCGACTGGCACACACAGACTATCGCCCACGGATCGTATCCCGAAACGCCATTACTGGTTGAACAGACTGTGAAGGCTGCAATGCAATTCGGATTGGAACGCATTTGCTTGACCGATCACTATCCCCTGCCGCCAGACTTTATTGATCCTACAAAAGATCAGGACTGTTCGATGCCAAGAGAATGGTATTTTAGACGATACCTTGATGAAGTGGGTATAGTTCAGGAGCAGTTTGCTCAAGATTGCGAGGTCTTGTACGGTGCTGAGTTTGACTGGCTGAGAGATTACCAGAACTGGACCCAGCTGCAGACAAATACACGACAATATGATTACCTCATAGGCTCTGTCCACTTTGTTCCTGACGACAGCGGGAAATATTGGATAATCGACTATACAAAAGAAGTGTTTGAACAGGGTGTGAAAGCATTTGGAGGGATTCAGCCATTGGTACAAGCTTATTATCGTGAAGTTCGTGCAATGATTCGATCGGGACTATTTGATGGTGCAGGGCACATTGATCTTATAAAAAAATATAGTCAATTGGATGATCCATTATTTGATCGGCAATCGGCATGGTATCGAGGTGAAGTAACTCAGACACTTGATGTACTTGCGGCAAGTACCATGTCAATGGAGATAAACACCGCAGGCTGGGAAAAACAATGTGCAGAGCAATATCCTGCCCAATGGATCCTGAAGGAAGGACGATCACGGAATATACCACTTACCATAGGTTCAGATGGACACAAGCCCGAAGAGATAGGTAGAAAGCTTGACCGTGCAGTCAAACTCGCACGACAGGTAGGTTATGAATCATTAGCAGTGTATAAAGCCCGTAAGCAATTATTAGTTTCAATTTAAACACATCTATGAAACAACGTAGTACAACGATCAATAGACAAACAAATGAAACCAATGTTACAGTCGACTTGAATCTCGATGGAATAGGAAAAACAGATATCAAAGCGCCAGTCGGTTTTCTGAATCACATGCTGGATCTTTTCGGACAACATGGATTATTTGATCTGAAGATACAAGCGTCCGGTGACAATGAGCTGTACAAAGATGAGCATCATGTGGTTGAGGATATTGGGATTGTACTCGGACAAGCTTTTGCCAATGCACTCGGGGATAAAAAAGGAATCAACCGATATGGATTCTTTATCCTTCTTATGGATGAAGCATTGGCGACAGTTGCGATAGATTTTTCCGGACGCTGTGCCTTCAATTTTCAATGTGAGTTTTTGAGAGAAAAAGTTGGAGATCTGAGTACTGAACTTGTGTACGACTTCTGGGACGCATTTGCACAAAATGCAAAAGCAAACGTGTTCATAAAAGTCGAGAACGCACGAAATGATCACCACAAGATTGAAGCTATATTCAAGGCAATTGCTCGTGCATGTCGTATAGCATGTGAAGAAGATGAACGAAGTCCGTTATCAGTTCCCTCTTCTAAAGGAGTCTTATGATAGCTATCATCGATTATGGGATAAACAATCTAGATAGTGTAAAAAATGCTTTAGACAAGCTTACTATCCCTACTGTGGTGACTCGAGATCCTAAGATCTTGAAACAGTCTCGCGCTTTAGTATTGCCTGGAGTGGGTGCCGCAGTGACGGGAATGCAGAATTTAAGAGAGTCTGAGCTTGACCAGTTGATAATCAACGAAGTGAACGATGGAAAACCTATTCTTGGCATTTGTCTGGGTATGCAACTATTAATGAATTGGAGTAATGAAGGTGATGTGGATTGTTTGGGAGTCATAAATGGTACAGTTGAAAAACTTGCCAATAATATGAAGGTGCCGCAAATAGGATGGAATCAAGTTCAGATTATGAATGCTCAATCACCATTGTTCACAGATATCCCCAACGAAAGTAATTTCTATTTTGTGCACAGTTATTACTGTAAGCCAACTGACGAGATTACTATTGCTGGGACAACTACATATGGACAATCATTCTGTAGTGTGATGGCAAAGAAAAATATAGTGGGAGTACAGTTTCACCCAGAAAAAAGTGGAAAGGCTGGATTTCAACTGTTGAGAAATTTTATAAATTATTTTACTTGAATTATGTTAACTAAACGAATCATTCCTTGTCTCGATATGACCGAAGGAAAAGTAGTAAAGGGCATTCAATTTGTCAATTTCCGTGACGCCGGTGACCCTGTGTTATTGGCAAAAAAGTACGATGAACAAGGGGCTGATGAATTGGTATTTTTAGATATCACCGCAACAGTTGATAATCGAAATATTCTCCTTGATGTGGTGAAAAGAACCGCAAGGGAGGTAACGATTCCATTCACTGTTGGTGGCGGAATTCGAACAAAAGAAGACATGCAGCGTGTGCTTCGGGCAGGTGCAGATAAGGTTGGTGTAAATACTGGTGGAATCAATAGACCAGAGTTGATATCTGAATGCGCCCAATCATTTGGCACCCAATGTGTAGTTCTGTCTTTAGATGCAAAACGAGTGGGAAACCAATGGAATGTGATGATCAATGGGGGAAGAACTGACACGGGAATTTCTGCTATAGAATGGGCCAAACAGGCAGTAAAACGTGGTGCTGGGGAAATACTCTTGACTAGTATAGATACTGATGGCATGAAACAAGGATTCAATGTAGAACTCACAAAAGCAGTCGCCAAAGTAGTTAATGTGCCAATTATCGCATCAGGAGGTGCAGGAAAATTAGAAGATTTTAAAGATATATTTACTGAAGGAAAAGCCGATGCTGCACTTGCAGCCAGCCTCTTTCACTTTGGAGAATGCTCTATAAAAGAAGTTAAAACCTATTTGAGAGATAATAATATCTCGGTACGCTTATGAAACTCATTCCAACAATAATCCAAGATGCAATAACTCGAGAAGTGTATATGCTCGGGTTTATGAATGACAAAGCTCTTGCTCTCACTAAGCAAACGGGCTATGTCCATTTTTGGAGCAGAAAACGGAAAAAACTTTGGAAAAAAGGTGAAATATCGGGGAATACATTATTGGTTAAAAAGATTGATGTTGATTGTGATAATGACACATTTCTTATTCAAGTAAAGCTTTTAGGCACAGTAGTTTGTCACACGGGAAAAAGAACGTGTTTTGCAAGTAATTAATACAAATAGTATGACATTTGAAGAACTATATACCATTATCGGAAAACGAATAAAAGACAATCCTAAGAGATCTTATACCGCCAGTATTGTGAACAAAGGAACGGATCGTATTATCCAAAAGGTGGGTGAAGAGGCGGTAGAAGTAATCATTGCTGCAAAAAATAATGACAAGGATAATACCATAGCTGAAACAGCTGACTTGCTGTATCACTTGTGGGTTTTACTTTCCGTACAGAAAATTACAGTCAAAAATGTCTATGATGAGCTGGAGAAACGAAGGAAATAATTTGATAATATATGAATTTAAGCTAATATGTAATTATGCATTATATATTTACTTATGTGCCGATACCGAGTGTGATTTTTTTCATTACGAATAATTGGTATGTCAAATAAATCAGTCATTTATGAACCAGTGGTTAAAAAAGCAAAAGAATCGTGCAAAAATAGCAACCAGACAATCCAAGAACATTTCGTTGACATTACCGATATGATCGAACTAGGAAATAATGCATCAAGAGAGATCATTGAGGAATCTCATGTCATCCCCGACCCCGATCGGGGATCCAGTCTGGATTCCCGTTTTCACGGGAATGACATATGTCTGGATACTTCCCCCGCTAAGCTGGGTCAGTATGACAATCACAATGCAGAGCATCGGAGAATTAGATCCTGAGGGGGATTCAAGCGTAATTTGGTATATAAAAAAATATTTCAGTGGTATAATCGTCCAAATGTTAATAGATATCCCCTTTTATGACGGGTTGACAAGTCCCAACAACTTGGAAGCCCAAAAACTACTTACGGAAGCAATTGGGAATGCAACTGAGTTTAAGATCGACATGATTGGTTCAATTTCTCAATCTGATCGTCAAAGATATATATCCCAGCTTGTCCACGGCTTGGATAGGCATTTTGACGACCCTTATAGAGGGGCTCAACTTATAAGGGATGCAGCCCAAATATTATTGTGTTGTTCACAAACAGATGTGCCAAACGCCATGTTGCAAATGAAGGCTACTCTTAAGCAATATGAGCGCTACTATTTTGCTGCTGCCGCTGAAGCAGCAGTTGCCCATGCCACGGTCCAGAACACTTTTTTTGATAGAGCTCATCTACGAGTACTGCGACCTGCAATAATAGATGACGTTGGGCTTGGTCTTGATTGGATAATTGGCGATAATACACACATGTACGGCGTTAATGTAAAAGCATGTCTAGCACCATCACTCTCTATGCGTATCTATAGTAGCACGAGCATCCCTACGGTTGAAATACAAATTCCCACATACAAAAGGCTTACATTTATACCGCCAGCAAATATGATCCAAGACATACGAAGTGGGCTATTCGATTATCTAGACAATGGTCAAGCACTAAGCGTTTCTGTATAATTCTCACATCTTCCGTAACCACCCATACAAAAGTGATGCGATTAGCAGATAGAGAGCTAAGCCATACGGTGATAGAAACAGTGAAAAGATAAGACCCAACAGTGAGAGGAAAAAATACCCTTGGTAGGTCATGCTGCTTTTCATGGATCTTGTAACCAAAAAAAAGATGAAAAGAACTACCAGTGAGGAGAATGTGAATGGTGCAAGAGGAATGTTCAAGTAATAACTTGCCAACAAAAACACGCCAAAAAGGAACGTAAATACATCTTTTTCATCGAAAAAAAACCGGTCAAGTCTAAAAATCATATTAAAGTAAAAACCCCCATCCCATCCCTAAAATATAATACTGATCCACAAAATAGGCAATAAGGAGTGCACTTATAGATATGACTATGAGCGCTACATGAGTACGAAGAAAATTATTGACTGAATAGGGAGTAAGCATTCATTCATTATAGTACAATATCTGTGCTATGAACACTCCTCTTGCCGATA
>JAQBTX010000066.1 GCA_027624795.1 bacterium
TACTTCGCAATGATTGAGCGTGGAGAGGTAAACTTTACCTTTGATAAACTATTTAAGATTGTTAAGGCACTAAAAGTTAAATCTTCTCAAGTATTACCGTTTTAAATAATTATGGTTAAGTTGAACAAATTAAAAAAAGGAGACAAGGTTGCTGTTCTATCGCCTTCTTTTGCTGCTCCGGGAAGATGGCCACATGTTCACGAGTTGGGTTTAAAACGCCTTAGGGAAGTATTTGAACTTGAACCTGTCGAATTTCCAACGACTCGTAAAATTGGCGCAACGGCTGAGGAAAGAGCGAAAGATTTAATTGACTCATTCGAAAACCCAGAGATAAAAGGCGTTATTTCTTCGTTAGGTGGTAATGACCAAATAACTTACGTAAAAAATTTACCAAAGGATCCATTTATAAAAAATCCTAAACCTTTTTTTGGTTATAGTGATAATACACATTTTGAAAATTTTCTCTGGTTAAATGGGATACCTTCTTACTACGGCGGATCTTTATTTGTTGAATTCGCTGAACAGGGATCTATTAATGAGTACACTCTAAAATACCTAAAAAAAGCGCTATTTGATGAGGGCGAATTCGAAATTACTGCAAACACTGAATATTGTGATATTGGTTTAGATTGGGGAGATCCAAAAAGCCTTACTCAGCATAGACAGTATGAACCTAACTTAGGCTGGATTTGGGAAGGAAATAACAATGTAGAAGGTATTACATGGGGAGGGTGTCTAGAATCTATTGATGAATTGTTAAGACATAATATTTCTATTCCAACTCTAAAAGAATTTGAAAATATTGTATTACTGACTGAAACCTCTGAGGAAATCCCTACAGCTGACTATGTATATAGGGTATATAGAGCTCTCGGTGAAAGAGGCATTTTACAAAAATTAAAAGCAATTCTTGTTGGAAGACCCAAAGCATGGGAGTTTGATAAGCAAAACAGCACAGAACAAAAAGAAAATTACAGAGAGCAACAGAGAAAAACTATTTTGGAAGTGGTTAGACAATATAACCCTGAACTGATAGTTGTTCAGAATTTAGATTTTGGACATTCAGCTCCACAAATACCAGTTCCCTATGGCTCTAAAGCAAGAATAGATTCGAGTAGCCATAAAATATACTTGTCTTTCTAACTTTCACTTTCAATCCCTGACCTACTTTGTTATACTCCAAGCAATTATTTTCACTGGTGTATATGGAGTTTTTTATTTTTGGGCAAACATTTTCGACCAATACCGACCCGATTATTATCTTAAGCATATTGGGTAGTATTTCTTTGCTCTTACTTTTCATTGGAGTTGCACTCCTATGTTTCTATATTCTCCTTAAGATCAAGAGATTTCGCAGGATTCTCAACACAACTTATACCTACCTAGAAGTAAAACCTACTGATCGCACTCTCAAAACTTCCCTTACCAACACAAAGCTTTTTGAAATTTTGCACTCCTTGGAAAAACCCTACATTTGGTGGGATAAGTTTCTGGGATACAAAAAACCAGTTAGTTACGAGCTAGTTTCTAGTAAATATGATGGCATTCGTTTTATTCTTCGGCTTGCTAAGACCGATGCACCAAGTGTTAAAAAGACACTGCTTGCCTATTTGCCAGGTATAGAAGTTAAAGAAACATCAGACTATCTAACAGATACTCTTGTAGATCCTTGTCGCATGGAGGAACTTACTTTAAAAAGTTCGTTTATCTACCCACTCGCAGAACAGCCACAACTTCAACAGTATGATCCGCTCTCATTTCTGACTGGTTATTTAACCAAGCTCAAAGATAATGAACAAATTGCGCTCCAGTTTATTTGCACGCCACTGCACGAATCGACTCACGGCAAAGTGTTAGATACAATCCATACACTCCAAGCAAAAATACTAAACAATGAAAGTGCCGATCAGATTCTTTCCCAAACCTACGGCTCAGACATACTCAGTCTACTCAGCAGAGTATTCGCATTTGTCATCCTAACTCCAGTTACTTTGCTTGCCTGGATCTTTACCAACTCAAAACAAGCCTTTCCTTCATGGCTTTTTGATACTCCAGAAGTAAAACAAATCAAAACATCAGGTCAAGCCAAAAATGAGCTTTTGCAAACAATTGCATCCAAACTTAATCAGCCTCTATTTGAAGTTCAGATAAAAGTATTTATTCAGACAACAACAAACCCACAAGAGCGACTACAAGGCATAATTGCATCTTTTGAGTCTTTTGCAACCGCTCACCAAACCATCAAACGAAAGAAAAATCTTTTTCGCTATATTCAAACACCACTATTACAAAAACTACAGTACTTTCTGCTGAAAAACCGCCTATCACTCGGGTCAAACAACACTATTCTTTCAACCACCGAACTTGCCGGTCTATATCACCTACCTCATGTGCTAAACACTAAAACAGAAGATTTACTCCAAGTCAAAAGCCCCAAGCTTCCAGCTCCTTTGTCACTCAAGAAAAACAAAGCAGATTTTGATATTGCTTTTGCTCACAACACATACGGCGAAACCGATACCACCATTGGCGTAACACTCGAAGAGCGAAGGCGACATACCTATATTATTGGTGCCACAGGTACGGGTAAAACAACCCTCTTAACACACATGATCTATCAAGATATGGTCAAGGGCAATGGTCTTGCGGTGATTGATCCACACGGAGACTTGGCAGAAAAGCTACTTGGAGTTATCCCAAAAGAGCGAATTAAAGATGTAGTGTACTTTAATCCGTATGATATCGAGTTTCCCATTGGTCTTAATGTACTTGAAATTCCAGAAGGACTATCAGAAGTAGAGCTTCAGCGAGAAAAGGACTTTATTACCTCCACTCTGATATCAATTTTTCACAAATTGTACGATCCCCGCTACTCTGGCCCAAGGATGGAACACATTTTGAGGAATGTTATCTTAACTGCACTTGAACAAGACAAACCAACACTTTTTACAATCTATGATCTACTTACAAACATGACCTACCGTAAAAAAGTCACTGGTGAGCTTAAAGATGAAGTTCTTAAAGCTTTCTGGAAAAATGAATTTGAAAAGCTCGGAAGCTTTCAAAAGGCAGAGCAAATTTCACCAATTACCAACAAGCTTGGTAGATTTTTAACCACTAGCATGACACGAAACATCCTGAACCAGAGCGAGAGCAAACTTGATTTTGAAAAAATCATGAACCACAAAAAAATCCTCATCTGTAACCTCTCAAAAGGAAAGATAGGAGAAGATACATCAAAACTACTAGGAACAACAATTATTGCTAAAATTCAACAAGCATCTATGCGTAGAGCTCGTATTTCTGCCTCATCTCGAACCCCATTTTATTTGTTTGTTGATGAGTTTCAAAACTTTGCTACTTCATCTTTTACAAAGCTTTTATCTGGTGGAAGAAAATTTGGCTTAAGAATTACTATTGCCGAACAGTCTACAGCTCAACAAGATGATAGAAACGTAGTCAATGTTATTCTTGCAAATACGGGGACAGTGGTTTGCTTTAGAACTGCAAGCCCAATAGATGAAGAACTTATGCTCTCTCAATTTTTGCCATATGTTAAATCTGGTGATATTGGAAATCTTCCTCGGTTTAAATTTTATATAAAACTTTCTGCTGTTGAACCAGAAGAACCTTTTTCAGGAGAAACACTTCCGCCCAATATTGAATATGATCCAGAACAAGTACAAAGAATAATTGAAGCTTCTCGAAAAAACTACGCAATAGAGTATAAAAAAGAGAATACGAAATCAACCAAAGTTAAAGATAAAGCCGTAGAAAAAAAGAAAAAGAAGGCCGTTAAAGACAATGATTTAGATACCTTGACAGTGTAAGCGTGTTTACACTTGAGTTTCTTGGTATAACAGCAAATAATAGATAAATTGTTACTTCTATATTCTTTATATATAAAGAAAGGAAAGTAAATACTAATTAATATAATGAAAAACAGACAAGACGAAATACTCTACTACCTATACCGCTTCCGCTTCTTAAATCGTAACCAGATACAAACACTATTAACTCACAAATACTATAACCGAATAATCCTATGGCTAAACGAACTAACACAAACTCAATACATAAAACGCTACTATAATCCCAAAACAGTAACAATACCCGCAATATACTCTCTAGGAACAAAAGCAAGAAAATATT
>JAQBTX010000067.1 GCA_027624795.1 bacterium
CTGCATTTACAAATTTCTCAAGAGCTTTTATATCATTTAGGTTAGTATCTTTCATAGTTATATTCATAACTATTGATTCTACTAACTCGTCTCCATTTTCATGCTCATCTTGTATGAGAATGACCTGTTATTTCATGCTCATCTTGCGTGAGATAAGACTCAGATTTGACTTTTATAAGCTCTTTATGTAAACTATACTTGTTTGATAAATGCGTTGATTGGGAATACAGATAGTGGACATAGCTCACTACCTAAGCCACCCAGGAGCAGACTACGATGAGTAGGTACAGAAACCCAACTGTAAAATAGGGCAACTGGAATCACCTCAAAAAGGTAGAGCCAGTTATGGAGATTGCAATAGCAATATTGTAATAGAGCAAGGTGGTACCACGAGATTCCTCGTCCTTGTTAAACATTATATGTTTAATAGAGACGAGGTTTTTTTATGGACCACACATTATCAGCAATCAAACGAATAGAAAATAGAGCAAAACAAATACCTGGTGTTATTTCTTTAGCCCAAGGCATCCCTTCCTTGCCTTCTCATCATCTTATAAGAAATGAGGTTATAGACGCAATGTTGAATAACAAAGTAGACAAATATTCACCACCAGCTGGCCTACTTGAAATGCGGACTTTCATAAGTCAGAAACTGGCTGAAAAAAACATGGAATATAGTCATGAGCACGAAATCATTGTTACAGCTGGCGGGATAGAAGCACTGTCTGCCACAATGCTTGCTCTTTTGAAACATGGAGACGAAGTCATCATACTCACCCCTGCCTATCCAAACTATGAACGAATCATACTGATGGCTGGTGGAAAGCCTATTATGGTTCCTCTTTCGGAAAAAGGCGGATGGATCTTAGATTTATCATTACTTAAAAAAAGAATCTCGCGTCGAACTAAAGCCATTATTCTTTGTAGTCCCAATAACCCAACAGGATCTGTGCTTTCTGAAAAACAACTCAGAACAATCGGCATTCTTGCACAAAGACACAAGTTTTTGGTCATTTGCGACGATATTTATGAGCATTTTTACTTTGGTGATAATGCACCTTTTAATCTCTGTACTCAAAATCAGTTCAAAAAACAGATCATTCGTATCGTAAGTTTTTCAAAAGATTTTTCACTCTCGGGATGGCGAATTGGATTCATTCATGCAGACAATGAGCATATTTCAAAAATACTTTCTATCCACGATAATCTTATAAACTGCGCGCCTGTTATTTCTCAGTATGCGGGACTTGCAGCATTGAAGAACGAAAAAGTAATACTCAATGAATACATGGAAATATACAGGAAAAGAAGAAAAATTATGGGTGATTGTCTAGAAAGTTTATCTGAATATGTGCAGTTTACATGGCCAAACGGTGCATATTATTTTTTCCCTAAAATTATTGGTGCTACAGATGTTGAAGGTCTTTGTTTTGATATACTTGAAAAAGCAAAGGTTGCTGTAGTACCTGGTGATGATTTTGGTGCAGGTGGGAAAGGACATATACGACTATGTTTTGGAAAATCTGAGGAGGAAATTATTGAAGGAATGAAAAGATTAGAGCAATATTTTTTATATAATAAATTTACAGAGGTATAAATATGAAATCAAAACAAATACTGATTAAATTTTTAGGTTACTACAAAAAAAGAGGCCATAAATTAATTCCCAACGTCTCTCTTGTGCCTGAAAACGACTCTACACTTCTCTATGTTAATTCAGGTATGTTCCCGCTTGTTCCATATCTTTCAGGAGAAACTCACCCTTTGGGAAAGCGTCTAATGAATGTTCAAAGAGCTCTGCGCTTCTTTGAAGATATAGATAATATTGGAATTACTAATAGACATACTACTGCTTTTCATATGTTGGGTAACTGGAGTATAGGAGAATATTTCAAAAAAGAACAATTAAATTGGGTCTATGAGTTTTATATAGAGATAATTGGTCTAGATCCTAGTAGGATGTATGCTTCGGTTTTTGCAGGCGATGAATACTCTCCCAAAGATACCGAATCTATTGACTTACTCAAAAAAATATTTTCTAAATATGGTATTGAAGCAAAAGAGAATGAGCGAATCTTTCCGTATGGGAGGGAAGATAACTGGTGGCAACGAGGAGATGCTCCAGGAGAGCTGGGAGGTCCAGATAGTGAAGTATTTTACTATTTAGGTGAAGGCACCGGAATAGGATTGAACCCTGCTGAGCATCAAGATGAGTTTCTAGAGATTGGAAATTCAGTATTTATGCAGTACAGAAGAACTAATGATGGGGGTTGGAATGAGTTACCTCAAAAGAATGTAGATTTTGGCGGTGGACTTGAAAGGATTGCTTTGATCTCTCAGAGAAAAAAAGATATTTTTCAAACTGATAATTTTTGGCCAATAATTCAAAAATTGGAAAAACTGACAGGGGTTTCCTATAATAAAGATGGTAAAACCAAAAAAGCGATGAGCATAATTGCTGATCATATGCGAGCATCAACTCTTTTAGTTATGGATGGGGTAATTCCTTCAAATAAGGATCAAGGTTATTTGTTGCGTAGATTAATTCGACGAATGGTTCGTGCGGGGAAAACATTACAACTTAATGAAAATATTTCAGTAAATCTTGTAAGTAGTGTCATTGAAATAGAAGTACTTAATTACTTATACCCTGAGCTTAAAAACAATATAAGCCAAATCCAACAAGTATTTTCAGATGAAGAAGATAAGTTCCGCACAACGTTTGAAAAGGGCTCAAATGTTGTGCATAAGTATCTTACTAACTTGCAAACGGTTAATGAGAACCAAGTAGCTGAATCAGCTTTTAGTTTTTACGAATCACTCGGTTATCCACTTGAGATATTCCTCGAGGACATTAAAGACACTAACCTGAATTTAGATGTCATAAAAGTTGAGTCAATATATAACGTTCTGTTTAAGCAACATCGTGATCTCTCGAGAAAAGGGGCCGAACAAAAATTTAAGGGTGGGTTAGCCGATCACAGTGACCAAGTGATAAAGTATCACACTGCAACTCACTTACTAGATATGGCTTTACGAAATATTCTAGGTAATCATGTTACCCAACAAGGGAGCAATATAAGCAAAGATAGACTACGATTTGATTTTTCTCATCAAAACAAACTTACTTCTGACGAAATCACTAAAATTGAGAGTTTAGTTAATGAAACAATAAAGACAGATTTACCTGTTAACTTTATCCTGTTGCCGATGGATGAGGCAGAAAAATCAGGAGCTCTTCACTTCTTTAAAGAAAAATATGGAGATATTGTGAAATTTATTATATCGGAGAAAGTCTAGAAAATGCAGTTAGCAAAGAATATTGTGGCGGTCCTCACGTTAAAAGATTACATGAAATCCAACCAATCCATATTTATAAGCAAGAAATGATTGGTAAAGGTACTTTAAGAGTTTATGCTCGGTCTATAAATTAATAAGGAGAACAAATCATGGCAACAATTGATGATTTTAATCAGCTGGATATCAGAGTAGGGAAAATCGTTCAGGTTGATGATTTTCCTGAGGCAAGAAAGCCTTCATACAAATTGACAATCGATTTTGGTCCTGAAGTAGGAATAAAGCACTCTAGTGCTCAATTGGTAAAACACTACAAAAAAAACGAACTTATCGGAAAAAAGGTATTAGGAGTGATCAATTTTCCTCCACGACAGATTGGGCCTTTCATATCGGAGTCTCTTACATTGGGAGTACCTGATACAAACCATGACTGTGTTTTAATAACACCTGATAACGACGATGCTGTTGTAGGGGGAAAATTGTACTAAAATTATAACTTTTCTTCGTCTAAGAATCTTAATAATTCCTCCTTTTTGAAATAGGAAAGAGCAATAATGAGAGCAGACTTCTCTTTTGGATCAACAGTTGAAGTCAAATAGGTTGGAACATCGTCCCAGATAGTGCACTATAGAGAATTTATACATTGGTGAGATTAACCTTGAGACAAAACAGAATTACCTAACTGTCAATGAAAAAGTAACGCCTGTAGAAACACCGGTGAGTTTAATTTACCAAATGGTTGGAAATCCTTATTTGGCTTCGTTTAAAAACGCCTGAATGAACAAGGAGTTTATTACCAAATTG
>JAQBTX010000068.1 GCA_027624795.1 bacterium
CAGTTAGTATGTAACTATGTGGTTTTTATTTGCCTTTATCTACGCGGTACTCATTGCAATTGTTATTGTATTTGACAGGTATGTTATCAAAAATGTATTTACAAACCCCGTAGAGGGGCTTTTTATTACTATTCCTACATCTATTGTTATTCTTCTCGGAATTGCACCGCTTATCACTTGGCCACAATTTCAATTTTTCTTGTTGGCATTTTTTGCAGGTTGCTTTCTTCAGTTTTCGCAAATTAGTTATTTTCATGCCATGGAAAAAACTGACGAAACTGGTGACCTTAGTGCAATTGAATCCTCTTATCCTATATTAGTAGCTATTATTTCTGTTTTTATTGGACAGTATTTAAATCTGTGGCAATGGATTGGTATCCTTATAATAGTTACTTCCGTTATTTTAATAACAAAACAAAAAACTAAAAGGGTAGACACTATGTTTTTTTTATTTATAGGATTAGATATTATCTTTCTAGCACTGCATGCAATAACTGCTGATTATGTTTTAGATAGAATTGATTTTCTATCATTTCTTGGGCCTTATAACTTAGCAATTATTATATGTGGTTTTTTACTTTTCCTTTTAATAAAAAAGGGCAAAATTTCGACAAATTGGATGAGTATTCGATCAGTACTACCACATCTTTGTTTTATAGAAGTAATCAATATTATAGCACTTATTTCAGCTACATATGCACTTAGCATAGGTCATGCAGCATTAGTAACAGTAGTGATGTCAACATATCCAGCTTTTGTATTTTTCTTTTGTTACTTTACCTTCAAAGAAGGTCAAAAAGGCACAAGCTACCTTGCACGAAAAGTCTTGTTAATTTTATTATTAGCACTTGGACTTGGCTTTGTTACGATTTAAATCTATTTTTTGTGGCTTTTAAGGGGAACCTCTACATAAAAAGTTGTTCCTACGTCTTCTTTGCTTTCAAAGCGAATTGTTCCTTCAAGTGCTTCAGCAGCACCTTTTGCAGCGTAGAGTCCGAATCCATTACCATCCACTTTTTGCACATTAGTTGCACGGAAAAGTTTTCCGAATATCTTTTCCTTGTCTGCATCAGGAACTCCACAACCGTTATCCGATACTGTGTATTTGAGAATATTTCCTTTTGTCTCAATATGAAGCACCACTTTCCCTTTCTCTTCCGGTGAATACTTAACGGCATTACTTAAGAGGTTCTCAAGTATCATTCGCATAAGTCGTTTATCAACATTGCCCACAGGAAGCTTGGATGGCTTTTCAACTTTCAGCTCAACCATGCGCTCCTGAGCCTTGCTATTTACCACATCAACAATTTCTTTGAAAAATGCATCTAGGTCTAACTCTGATCTATCCACTTTCATACGACCAAGTTGAATTCTGGAAACATCCAAGATCATACTTACGAGATCTGCAAGGTTTGTAGCTGCTGCTTGTAGAGACTCAACATGTTCTTTTTGTTCCTTTGTTAGTTTCCCTACGTCTCCATCCAGCATCATTTCCAGATACCACTTCATCGAAGAAACCGGAGTTGCAAGCTGGTGACTCACAATACTCAGAAGTTCGTCTTTTTGTCTGTCCAATTCCTTAACAATTTCTACTCGACTTCTCCAAATCCTAACTAGAGCTATTGTCTGAATACTCAACATCAATAAAAGAATTATTGCTAATATAGAAAAAGGAACAAGTGTAGACCTAATCAATGTTGTGAAATCTTCCACCTGTACGTCAATTGCTAAAATTGCAATAGTATCTCCTGCATCATTTTTTATAGGTGCGTAACCAGAAAGAAATGTCCCCCATTTATCAGAATATAATTCATTTGCAGCAATGGGTACACGCATGGCATCATCAATTACATCTACGTCAGTAATCTCATAGTCCTCGCCAGGGGCTGGAGGTATTTCGATATCCTCAATAATACCATTGCCATCAATGTCAATGGGGTTAATCATTTCAGCATCTGCAGTAAACTTGAATGCTGCAAGTTCTTCTGAATCTTCAGGCTTATTTAGTATGTATATGTACCTTAGTTGCTCGTTAGCATCTCTTATTCTTTTTATATAGGTAACTAAATCATTTAGCTCTGTGCTCTTAAGAGCATCATCAGGATTTCTATTTTCTATTTCAATAAGTCTTTCTACTTGTTGTGGATCAATACCAACTACTGCTGTTGCAGTGATACTAGATAATCTTTCTCTCAAACGTTCTTTTAAAATATCCTGCGTTTGCATATACACAAGATAGATACCTGCGATTGAAACAATCGCAGCAACTGCAAGAGGGATATAGCTGACGTCTAAAAGCCAGATTTTTCTTTGCTGAAGTTTAAGGGTTTTATTATTTACCATTTCCTAATATTGTATCATTTTTAGGTATTTTTTTCAATACTTAGCACCATTTCCAATTTGAAATAGGGAAATAAGTCTTGTTAAAAGCAAAAAAGAAAGTGTTGCTAAAAACCAAATATATTTTTTAAATACATTATTTACTTTGTCATAAAAAATACTTACATCCATGTCCAATCCAAGAAAAGCTACCGCATTTCCATTATTATCATAAATAGGAGCTGATGCAGATAAGTAGGAACCCCACTTATCTGTCACAATGTTATCTTCTCTTAAGGGGTGCTTCATTACGTACTTTCTGTATTTCTCACCAAAAAAATAATGATCATACATAGTTCCAGGTGGCACTACTTCTATTGGATCAGGGTTCTCATCCAACGGAAGAAAATAATTTGAATCAGCATCTGCAACAAATTCATACGTTCCTTCATACCAAGAAGGTCTCATGACATACACATACCAAATATCTTCATTATTATCCCGAATCTCATTCAACTTCTCAAAAACCCTTTGATACTCTGGTCTTCTCATATCCCTCGCAAACCGCAAAGGTTCTAAGTCCTTTGCATCAATCTCTGGTGCAGCCGTTGCCACAATAGACATAAGTCTAGTGCCTATCTCCTCTTTCATCAACTCCAACGTATATTTATACATTCCTGCTGTAATAACCAAGGCAATGCCTGCACATACAAGCAGACTGACAAGCACCTTTTTTGTTCGAGAAAGCTGAATTAATTTTGCTGCTAGGTTATGGAAAAATACGGCAAATCTAATAAGAACAAAAATTACAAAGAAGCCAAAAAATGTAGCAATTGGATTAAATGTACCAAGTGTTAGCTGAGTAACATGCTTGGCAAGTCTATCTACTCCCAGCACTGCCACTGTATTTCCTTTATCATCTTTTATTGGTGCAAAACCAGAAATAAAAGTTCCCCACTTGTCAGTAAACGGCTCTTCATCTGCAGATGGTTCCACCATACCCTGTGCAATACTTGGTATATCTGAAATATCGTATGGATCTCCGGGCGGATTAAGCGCATCGAAATCATCAATAATACCGTCGTTATTCAAATCAATTTTTGCAAACGGATCCATTGAATCTGCATCAGCGACAAATTCGAAAATATCAGTTTTACTAGTGGGACGAAGAATGTACACATATCGCACATCTGGATTTCTTTTTCGAATACTCTGTAGTTGTAATACGATTTTTTCCCATTCAGGTCGCGAAATATCATTAATATCATGTATTACGTTTAAATCCTCTGTATCAAATTCCTGTGCTGCAGTTGCAGCTATTGCTTTAACCTGTTCTCTAATTCTTTCAATACTTACACCTCTGTTCTGCACATACATAAATGTGGTAATAATCGCTGAAGCACTCGCCAGTACACACAAAGTAAGTGCCACCTTCTTCATCCTCGAAAGCTTCAGCATCTCATTGAGTAACGACTTATGAAATGCTGCCAAACGAATAGCTACAAACAATAAAAAGAATCCTACAAAATACCAAAGCGGGGAGTAATGGAAAATTTTGCAGGCTGAAACACTGATTAGTCACCTCGAAGAAGTGCTTCGATGAGCTTC
>JAQBTX010000069.1 GCA_027624795.1 bacterium
TTTGATTAGCTTTTCAAGAACTCGAAGTCTTTTAGGACCGTTTACTTTCGACTCCCTATCTTTTACTCTATATCTATCATATATCATCCTGCACCCGTATTTTTAATAACTGTATATCCCACGTTAGTGGTCCCTCGTTCAATAACCTCCCAGCCGTTTTTACTTGCGAAATTTTTCAAACAAATATAAAGAGATTCATTCGGTCTACCGTTTATAATACTTGTATCATGAGCAATAATGTATTTTCTTGCGTTGGCACCATGAACATTTAGTTCCTTTTGCATATGATTTGGATTATGATAAGAATCAATTACTAACATATCAGTGGTATTAATCGTCATAAAAGATGTGGAATCAGCTTCTTTTACAATAAGTTTAATGTTATGTTTATTGCAATACTCTTCCGCAAGCGGTGAAAGATATTTACGATATCGGGACATATCAATATCTACCAAATAAATTTTTTCGGGATTAGTAAGAAGTGCTGTAGATGCAGTACCGCCTTGATGGGTACCGAGCTCCATATAACTCTTGCAATCTTTCATATATTTTTTAATAGCATCATGAATTTGACAATAATCTTCCCCATGGGCAGATTCTTGTTGATGTCGGATCGACTCGTAGAATTCTTTTACGGTTTTTACATGGTCAAGCTTTGAATTAATTATAATTATATACTCCAGATGTCGTTTTCGGTACATAATCCAAGCGGGTCTTTAACGCTCCTCGGTGAGTGTCCCATTGACTTTCATGAAGAGCATTACCCCCTACGACAGCATTGCGAGCTGTATAGGGGCTGATTTTAATCTTTTCATACTGATTAATATATCTATTCATGTTGTCATGACCTGCAAATCCAATTACTTCATATATATCGTTATACTTTTGGGCTGATATGGCATTTGTCACATAACCGTGTGTAGCTTGTTCTATTGAACAAAGATTCACTACATGTTTATCATAGGGAGCGTCTTTATCTAGATGCCGAAGAATAATAGCATCATGCTCGAGTATAATTGCGGTCTCATTATTTTCGATAATCTTTTTTCGAAGTTCATAATGGGACATTGTCATACATTGTTGCATTACGATCATTCTGTTCTCAATTTCTTTTGTCGGTTCTTTACCCGCCTTTTTTCGATAATTATTCAGCAAACGTTCGCGATAGTCTTTTCTTACGGGCCAGCCAGGGTAGAATTCCTCAAGAGTTGAAGGAACAACTGCGTCGAAAAGCTCAGGTTCAATTCCAAAGCGTTTGCAAGACTGAACCGCCCTGGTTGTTAAATCTTTTACTTTTTGGCTTTTAAATGCATTTATCGTAGTAATAATATATGATTTCATTTACAGTTTCTTCCATTCTGTAACAGGTCTATTTACTATTATATCATGCCAGTGCGCGTCACGGTCGTCTGCACTACGTAACTGTACATGTACGAATTTAGTTTCTGTCGTACGAGTGTCTATTACTGCTCGAGGAACGGTTTTCGATTCTCCATCATAATGAACATAGCTATTCCACCCGCTGTGCATTAGCGTATAATCGTGATTTCCAATCATAAGCATTGCATGTAAATAATTTTGATCCAAAGCATAAAACCTACCCAATCCTGCAGATTTTACTGAATTAATATATTCTCGGAACGGTATCCAATTCTTTCTCGCTTTGGCTCGACCCTCGGGAGTATAGATTACAACCCCTGAATTAAAAATTTTCATATTACCGGCTTTATTTCTTGGCATCTCTTTTCCGTAATTTTTTACCATTACTCTATTCCACCGTTCGTCTTGAGCCGTGTTAATAGGACCCCTAGTAGTTAAACGGGACATTTCTTTATGAGGTTCGTCACATACACCAATTTCCCTAACATCCTGATCGAAAATATTTTCTGTAAGACGATCTACTGCAAATACGTCGGTATCTACGAAGAGAATCTTATCATAATCTTGGAAACGTTCTTCCCACACAGGTTCAAACGAATTATAATATTCCGGGTACTGAGAATATTTTTTTGCCCAGATCGGGTCTTTCGCAAATTCGTGCTCAGCCCCAATTCTTTTAGCGTAAGCCTTCATATTATCTACACCGTGTTGTACTGCGGTCCCAGGATTACCTAACCAATATTGATATATAAGATTCTTCATAAATTACCAGGGCTTTCTTGCTTCAATTACTGCAGAGTGGAAAGATCTAACCTCTCCTGGGGTGTCGATATTTTGAAAATCCGGCATTGAGCTTTTCTGATATTCTTTTTCTTTTACGTCCACATAACCGATTATCTTTAACGTATCTAACATTTCAAATTTGCTCCATATATGCTTATGTTCTCCGTTTTGATACATAATACCTTCTGCACATTGATCTTGAATTCTTAAATGATCCGTACCGGATGGGGCAAATTTATGCTTTACTACATAAAAATTGTAGTACTTTTTTACCCAGGGATGATCCGAAAGATCATTTTTTTGTCTTAGCCATTCGACAAATTCTAACGGCGGCAATATAGTACGAATTATACCACCGGGTTTTAAGATCCTTAACATTTCTTCAAAAAAGGCAATTCCTTCCTCCCTTGTAAGGTGTTCAATAAAATGCTCACTGTAGACACCATTATAAGTGTTTTCACTTACGTTTTCAATTGGTAGTTTTCGTAAATCGTATTTCTCTACACCTTTTGCGGCATCTGCTACATCGCGTATGGCATCCCAGTTTAATCCCCGTTTGTATCCAGCAGCAATTTCTAAAAATCTCATTATAAACCTATTAATTTTATTAATTCTTCAATATTCTCACCTTGCATTGGCAATACGGTTTTATGAAAGAAATGTATAAAATAAGCGTTTTTAAGCTTATCATTAGATATAGCATTATACATCCCATTAAACCTCCAGTCAAGATTATGTATGCTCATTTTTTCTTCGCGGATCCATGTGTTTAACAAAGTCTGATCTGTCGACCACTTCCATGATCCTAAACCATCTATAAACGGTTTAAACCTCGGTCTGCTTAAGAACTGTTTCGGGGTTTCTCCGTTTAGATACTTCTCAACGGATTTGTTCATAACCAGGACGCCCATGTTCATAAACTCTGCACCCAAATCGTTCCACTTCCAATCTACGTTCTTAATTGTACTGTATTGCATTTTTGAGTAGCTTGTGATCTTTGCTCTATATTGTTTTGTAAGGGGCATATCCCTTTCTACAGCAGCACCGAAATCATATTCAATTGGTAACTCATCGAAGATGTTTGGTGCGTCTGGACGAATGTAGATATCCGCATCAATAATTGCTACCTGGTCATAAGACTTCAGATAGGTAAATGCGTTTTCTTTTTCGTAGATTGGAAGATATCCGCCGTGTTTCTCGTATGACTCTCGACTACGATTTGTAATAAATGGGTCAGGTCGAATCATAAGAATCGGGGTTCTTTGAATCTCATGGTGAATATTGTGTAGCTTGCAATATTCCTTTACCGAAGCTACACAATGGTCATAAAGCTTGTTCCTCTTACCGAGGTACACTTGATAGATTAGTCTTTTCATAATAAAGGATCCTGCGATTAATTAAACGGGTGACCCGTACACTTGAATCTCATTCATTGATATTCCCCAACTACCAACGTATGAAAGATTAATTCGAATTGACAATGGATTTGCAGTATTAAAATCGTATCTATAGAAAGTGCCAGATGGGGTGTTAGTACTATTTAACCCCTGGTCACCGTATACTGTAATCCAATTAGCTCCATCATATTCTTGAATAGAAGTTATATTTGAAAAAGAGTCTGATCTACACCAGGGATAAACAATAATATAGCCTAAATAACTAATTGAAGAATTAAAGTTGATAGTTATACTGCCTGTGCTTCCACCGCTGCTGCTGGACAAATAGTACCCCGGA
>JAQBTX010000015.1 GCA_027624795.1 bacterium
CACCGATGCATCAGAGTAAAAGGCTAAGTGTGGAGTAATAACAACGTTGTCAAACGTGAGTAGTGGATGACTAGTAGAAAAAGATCTCTCCCCTTCAAGCACATCAAGCCCAATCCAACGAAACTTTTTGATATTTGATATAAGGGCGTCGGTGTCTATGAGCTCACCACGAGCTGTATTGATGAGTACCACCTCTTCTTTCATCAACTCGATTATTGATGCATTTATCATATGATGGGTGGAATCTAGAAGCGGCGCGTGAAGAGTGATTATATCTGAGCGAGCCGCCAGATCATTAAGTTCCACATAATCATATCCTAGTTCCTTTTGAGCTTCTTCATTTTTATATACATCGTACGCGAGCACTTTCATACCAAAAGCGTTGGCTCTGCGTATCACTTCTAGTCCGATTCTCCCAGTGCCAACTACTCCCAGTGTTTTTCCTTCAAGTGCAAGTCCTAAATGTCCTTTGAACGAGAATTTCCCTTCGTGAATCTCTTTTTGAGTAGATATGATGTTTCGAGTTCCCGATAATAACAAGGCAAACACATGCTCGGCTATATTAAAAGAACCATAATCAAGAATGTTTTTTACCTCTATCCCCCGCTCTTTGCAGTAGTCCATGTCTATGTGATCAGTACCCACGGTGCGAGTTACGAGAAGTTTAAGGTTCGTAAATTGCGCCAAAGTTGACGCATTGGCTGTTGCTCCTGTTTTTATTGAAATGGCCTCAATCTTTGAATAATCTTCGGCATTATTTAGCTGTTGGATCGATGTTTCGCGGGTAGCGCCCTTCAGATATTTTTTTAGATGTTCGTCAACGTCAAAGTGTATAGGATGCATGTATTTCATTATAGGTTATTTTTTAAAAAGCGAGGTATTTTACTTATCTTTATTCCACGGATACTTCTCTACCTTCCCAGACGCAGTTCGGTGATACTTGCCAAATTCAGATATTTGCTTGAGTTTCTCACCATCTATAACCGGGCCTTCCACACACATACGCCATCCTACCGGATCAACACAGCACTGACCACAGATGCCAAATCCACATTTCATATACCGCTCGAGTGAGACTTCAAAAGGAATATTGTTAGCATAACAAATCTCAGCCACTTTCATTTCCATAATTTCCGGGCCTACGGTGTAGGCTTTGGACAACATCCCTCCCCCCTGCGGGGTACTCCCTTCAAAAGGGAGATCTTTAATAGGTCCCCCTTCAGGAAGGCGCAAGGCACGTTCGACGTGTGGGTGTCCGAAGGACGGGGGATGTTTTGTTACAAAATCTTCAAACACCTGCACATTAAATCCTTTAAATCCTTCGCTGCCATCATCGGTAGAAGGATGAATAATAACTCCAATCTCCTCCATCCAAGACTTGAAAAGGAGCTCTTCTTTGGTTCGTGCTCCAATAAATAAATGTACATCAATATCTTTTTTCCGTGCTTCTTGAGCTAAAAATGACAATGGCACCATGCCATATCCACCGGCAACAAGAGCGATTGAACCAAAGTCTGGTAAGTTGAAAGTTGATCCATATGGTCCTCGAAATCCGAGCATATCGCCTACTTCCATCATATGAAGTGCTTTGGTGCTTTCACCAACGGCTGCAACAGAAATCATGAAACCAAATCCATCTTTTTTTATAATTCCAAAGGGTTTTTCATCAAATCCGGGAATCCAGCACATCACAAACTGTCCTGGCTCCCCCGGAAAATCGTAATCGAATACAAATGTCTTCACTCTTTCACTTTCTGTGATGATTTTTTTAATCGGCAATGCCAGTGGTTTGTCGTGTTTCATATGTTTTGTTCCTGTCATCCCCGACCCCGATCGGGGATCCAGTCTGGATTCCCGTTTTACACGGGAATGACAATTATTTGCTAACTCTTATGTGCTATTCCTCGCATTTCTTCAATTGATTTATAACCTTCTTTCTCCATAAATGCACTCATTTCATCGGTAATTTTCTTAAACACATCTATCCCTCGATAATACACTCCTGAGCCTATACCTACTGCCGTTGCCCCGGCCATGATGTACTCTATAGCATCTTCTCCCGTATTGATTCCTCCCGTGCCAATAATGGGGATTTTTACTGCATTGTAAAGATTCCATACAGCTCGAACTGACACTGGTTTTATAGCAGGACCAGATAGTCCTCCAAATTTATTTGTTAAAATCGGACGTTTTGTGTGAATATCTATGATCATTCCCGACAAGGTATTGGTCGCGGTAAGTGCATCAGCACCAGCTGCTTCTGCTGCCTTTCCAACATCGACTATATTTGACGCGTCAGGAGTCAATTTTACAAAAACTTTTGTGTTACCTGCAATTTTCTTGACTTGCGATACAGCTCTTGTCGTTGCCTCTGGATCAAGGGCAAACATAAGACCAAAATCATTTTCAGTATTGGGGCAAGATAAATTGAGCTCAATTGCAACGGGTTTTGAAGCCATGAGTTTTTCTGCAACTCGTGCAAGATTGTCCACCGTATCTGCAAAACAGCTGGAAATAACAGGAATTTCCAGGGCATCAATCATTTCTTTGAGAAGTACGGTGCCATCATCCACTCCGACATTTGAAAGTCCCACAGCGTTTGTGATTCCTTGACCCCATGAATATACAGTTGGATTGTGATGACCTTTTCGTTCTTCATGACCAATTGATTTGCAAGTGACTGCTCCAGCCCTATTTTCTTGGACAAATTTCATGGATGAAGTACTGACTCCCATGACCCCAGATGCGAGAATAGTGGGATTTTTGAGTGGTATTCCAGCAAGATTTGTGGATAGGTTCATTAAAAGATACTATACATCTCATCGAATAATAATTCAAGTGCACCTTGACAAAGGTATATTATAGGCTATAATCTAATCTTATCTATGTATAAAGAAGTTATTAGTCCAATTCTAGACAGATTTGATTCGGAAACAGCACATGTAGCAACTCGCGAAATGCTTCACTTTCTGCAGTCAAATCCTGCCACTTTGTTGGCCCTAGAAAGATTTATACATCGCGGTCCTCGATTTACGGATGATCGGTTGAATGTTTCAATAGGTGGTGTGATATTAGATAATCCAGTAATGGTAGGAGCTGGTTGGGATAAAACTGGATCAGCTATACAAGCACTTCATGCCATGGGTTTTTCAGGCATAGAAGTTGGGTCAGTACTTGAGCTTCCTCAAGAAGGAAACCCAAAGCCCCGTCAGTTTGTTCACCCTTCTGGGGTTGCCTTAAACCGTCTGGGCTTTAATTCACCCGGTATGCACGAAGTTGCAGCAAACTTACAACGATACACAAATATGGGCATACCTATTGGTATTAGCTTAGGAAAAAATAAAGATGTGTCAGTTGGTCAAGCCCCTGAAGCTCATTCGCGTGTTGCTACACTCCTCCACCCTTTTGCTAGTTATTTTACTATTAACGTCTCTTCACCAAATACACCCGGCCTAAGACAACTACAAGATAAAGGCCCACTTACCGATATTGTTCAGGCAGTTCAAGCGGCTAATAAAGAAGCTGCTGAAAAAAATGACTCTACTATTCGACCCGTATTTATTAAAATTGCTCCCGACCTTGAGCTTACTGCTGTGGATGATGTGATTGATGTCGTGTTGGAGAATGGTCTAGCTGGAATTGTTGCTACAAACACAACTACTAATCATCCTCTTAAATCACTCTACGGTTGGGGTGAGGAAACAGGGGGATTAAGTGGAAACGATCCTGATTTTAGAAAAATGTCAACCGGTATAGTTAGACATATTTTTAGCCAAACAAAAGATCAAGGGATAGATATTATCGGCGTCGGAGGAGTTATGGACACGGACACTACGCTGGAAAAATTGAAAGCAGGTGCACGCGCTGTACAAATTGTTACCGGTATTCGAAGTGAGGGTCCCATGGTAGCCAGCAATATAGTAACTGGCTTAGCTCAATTTCTTAATCAAAATGGAATATCAGATATCTCTCAGGTTGTCGGTGCTGATCATGGAAATTTAGCTGCAGTATAGTACCTAACTCATTCGACTCTATCGAAATTTCCTAATTTCTTACCCTACTACTTCCCCACATACATAAAATAGATCCCCGCGAGGGAAAGTATGAGACCAATCATACTCATTAAAGTCATTTTTTCACGAAGTAACACAATACCAAAGATCACGACAAGGGCGATTCCTCCCACTCGAAGAATTGGTATAACCGTAGAAACACCTGGTCCAGTAGACAAGGCTTTAAACGAAAATAAGGTGAAAATTGCAATTAGTACTCCACCGGCAAATGCATATCCAATGGCAGGAGTGTTTGATTCAATCTTCCTACTAAATAGTAAATACAATATAACTGTTGTGACTATGCTTCCGATTTGAAAAATAAGTGCGGTAAAAAACGGGTCATGCAAATTTGAAGCAAGTTTACGAAATATATCCGATGCAGCAACTACTACGATCCCGATGAGGGCATATATAATCCATGACATTGAATATATACTACCACAATTTAGCCTAATATCCATTTCTTGAACTTAGGTAATTCCCACGTATTCACCACGTCCTTGGCTTCAAGCCATCCGCGCCGTGCCACACTCACCCCATGGGTCATCCAATCCATCTGTTCTACTGCATGCGCATCGGTATTAATTATAAATTTTACCCCCTGTTCTTTTCCTTCTTTGACTAATAGGTCGGGTAAGTCCAGCCGCGGTGGACCGGAGTTTATTTCTAGGGCCTGATTATGCTCTAGAACATAAGAAAATACCTTATCCCAATCAAGCTCTACCCCATCGCGCTTTCCAAGCAGCCGACCAGTAGGGTGACCAAAAATTTTCACTTTAGGTTGACTGAGTGCCTTGAGTACCCGCTTGGTCATTTCCACCCGATTCATACGAAATGAACTGTGAAGTGAGACGATGAGGTAATCTACATATTCAATTGCTTCAGTGGGTAGGGCAATTTCACCGCTGGGCAGAATGTCTACTTCAAGACCTATAAAGTATGGGAGGTCATGAGGGGTAAAAATGTTATCAATATGTTCTTTTCTCTTCTTCATAATGGCTATAATGTCTTCGTCTGAAAGTCCCTTTTGCTTAGGATTATGCTCGGAAAATCCAATATACTTATAACCCAATTCTTGACCTTTTTTCATCATGTCTTGGTAGGTATTTGCTCCTCTATCGTGAGACGGTTTTAAGTCGTACTCACTATGCATATGAAAGTCTCCACGGATATCAGGCAAATCTACGAGTGTGGGAAGCTTGTGATGTTTTGCCAGTTCGATCTCACCGTTCCCCTCCCGAATCTCAGGTGCTGGAGTCTGGAGACCCAAAAATGCATAAAGATCTTCCTCCGTTTTAAAAGTGTGAGACACCCCTCCCCCCTTTGGGGTACTCCCCTCCAAGGGGAGATCTATAGTAGGTCCCCCTTCATGAAGGGGGTGTCCGGAGGACGGAGGATGTATCTTCATATCTTTAATTCCGTGTTCAGATAAGGAAAGCTTTTTTGATAGCGCATATTCCCGAAGCTGTATGTTATGAGATTTGCTTCCCGTAAAATACTGAAGCATTGAGCCATAAGTTGATTCTGGTTGTACACGCATATCTATACGCATATTTCCAGCGGCCAAAATAGATGCCTTCTGATCGCCAGCAGCTTCCACTGATCGTTTACCGGGATACGCAAGAAAATGATCTACAATTTGTTTATAGTAATCGGGACAGACCCTTTTACTATAAGACTTTTCATCCACACAAACTGCTATATCTATATCGCCGATGGTAGAAACCTTTCGTCGAAGCGATCCAAGCACATCCACACGAGTCACCAACGGATGCTGCTTCATATAGGTGGTAATCTCGTCGGCGATTTTTAAAGCGCTTGGCAAGATCATACGCTCCTCTTGTCGGTCACGGCGTTCAAAAACCGTGAGAGATGAGAGGATATCTTGCTCTGACTTATCACCAAAACCTTCAAGCTGGGCTATGCGCCCTTCCTGAGCAATTTTTTTCAAATCTTCAACAACAGTTTTTTCATTGATAAGCTTAAAGTGCATCACCAGTTTAAAAGCCTTCTTGGGCCCAATTCCTGGCACCGTCATAAGTAAAAACACCGTCGGTGGTATGCCTTCAGTTATGCTGTCAAAATGCTGTGATTCCCCTTTTTCAAAATACTCCGAAAGCCCGTTGCCAATATTTGCACCGATGCCAGAAACACGAAGTATTTTTCCTTCCTTCCACACATCGTAGAGTTCCCTTGAAAGTGATTCTATGGCATCTGCCGCCTTTTCATACGCTATGATGCGAAACCGGTTATGACCTTTTAAAAGCTGAGCTGCTGCAATATTGTGCAGAAGTTGTGATATGGATTTATTGGAAAATTGTTCATTGATCATAGAGCTTATCGTGTGCTGCGATATTTATAAATGATACCATCAAACCTTACCTATTGTTTTTATTGAATTGTAATCCACTCCTTCACTCACTATAATGTACTCTAATGAAACCATTTATTCTTGGTATTGCAGGTGGAACCGGTTCCGGAAAAACCACGATTGCACAAAAGGTTAAAGACCATTTTAATTCACAGGTCATCTACATTCCTCATGATCGGTACTACAAAGATCAGTCTGCAAAATCCTTAAAAGAACGAGAAAAAACAAACTACGATCACCCGGATTCGCTCGATACCGATATGTTTGTTTCGCAGCTTAAAGAACTGATGGCAGGCAAAACGATTGAAGTGCCTGAATATGATTTTACTCTTCATACCAGAGATTTAGAGAAAACTACACGGGTTTCCCCTGCTCCATTCATACTTATCGAAGGCATTTTGATTTTTCATGAACAAGCACTTCGGGATCTTATAGACCTAAAAATATACGTTGATGTCCCGGCAGATATTCGTGCCCTCCGAAGAACGAAGCGAGATATCGAGGAACGTGGACGGACTCTTGATTTTTGTTACGCGCAATACGTCACCTTCACCCGCCCCATGCATGAAAAATTTGTAGAACCGAGTAAAGAATATGCCGATATCATCGTTCCCCGTGGCGGCAAAAATGAGCAGGCAGTTTCAACGCTCATTCATACCATTGAAAAGAGATTAAAATAACATATGGACTATCTAGATCTTAAACAACAAATTCTTGAAAAAATTAAAGCGAATGGCGGCTGGGTAAATGCGCATGCACATTTTGATAGAGCATACAGTCTAAATGATCAAAATGTCCAATATATATACAAATCACTCCAAGAAAAATGGGATTTAAATGACGAGCTGAAGAAAAATTCATCTGTTGATGACGTTTATAATCGCATGGTTTTGGCCACCGAACACATGCTTGAACAAGGAGTTACGGCGGTTGGCACATTCATCGATATAGATGAAGCAATAGAAGATAAAGCTATTCAAGCAGCACAAAAACTACGAGACACGTATAAAGGTCAGATTGAATTTAAATTCATCAATCAAGTACTCAAAGGAGTACTCGATCCTGAAGCAAAAAAATGGTTTGATTTAGGAACACAGTTTGTAGATATTATTGGAGGACTTCCGGGTAAAGATGTCGGGCGAGAAGCAGAACACATAGACGTGTTACTTTCAACTGCCAAAAAAATGAACAAAATGGCACACATACATGTGGACCAGCTCAATACCCCCAAAGAAACAGAAACGATGTTACTGGCACAAAAAACTATAGAGCACGGCATGCAAGGAAAAGTTGCAGGTATTCATGGCATATCTATAGCTGCTCATCCGAAAGAATATCGAGATAACATATACAAAACCATGAAGGAAGCAGATGTCATGATGGTGGCATGCCCAGTTGGGTGGATCGATCACAAACGAAATGAAGAACTACTCCCCTTTCACAATGCTCTTACACCAGTAGATGAGATGCTTGAACACGGAATCACCGTAGCACTTGGCACCGACAATATAATAGATATTTATAAACCATTTGGATCTGGCACTCTGTGGACCGAGCTTAAGTTTCTATTAGAAGGACTTCATCTCTATGATATAGATGCACTCGTAAATATCGCAACCGTCAATGGTCGAAAAGTACTGGGTCTTGTTAATTAACAGGTTTTATTAATTTGTTCATGGCCTGATCAAATATGTTTTGTTTGTTTTCCCACCACATCATTACATTTGATACATCTTGTCCGATCTTTTTTAACTGCAAATTTCCTGTTGACCCAGTATGAGATGATGCTTTAATCACTTCTACACTATTAAACTGTGGGATTTTATCCAGTGAAGCTGCCACTTGTTTATATGCTTCACGAAATGGGATACCTCTTTTCACCAGTTGGTATGCCGCATGAGTTGCATAGATTTCTTTGGAAAATCCATTTTTCAAATTATCCTTTTTTGGCTTTATACCGCCTACTAACAAATTTGAGATTCTTATCGAACTTTTGACAATAGAAAAACTTATCAATAAAGATTCTTTTGTTTCAGCAAAATCGGCATTGTAACCTGATGGCAAGCCAGCTAAAATTGCACTATTTGCGTGTGCATATTGCAATATACGATGTGTTCTTGCACGAAGTATCTCCATAATATCAAGATTATTCTTCTGTGGCATGATGCTTGAACCGGTACAAAGCTCCGACGGCACATCAAAATAGTCAAATTCAGATGTGGTAAATATGAGCATGTCACTTGCAAACCGTGACAACGTCAACATAATTTGAGACAAAGCATGAAGTGTGACTCCTTGAGATTTAACACGAGAAACTTGAGCGTAAAGCGAATTGTTCTGTACTTTACCAAATCCAAGAAGTTTGGACGTATATTCGCGATCAATCTCAAGAGAAACACCATAAGCCGCCCCAGAGCCAAGAGGAGATTGGTCAGCATCATCGAAAGCGCTTTTTAATATACTCAGATCATCTATTAAACTCTCAGCAAAACTTCCCGCCCACATACCGACCGATGAAGGCATTGCTTTTTGCATGTGAGTATAACCAGGCATTGGAACGAATTCATACTTCATTGCCAATTCCTGAAAAGATCTAACAAGCTCCGCTACTTGTTGAGCTAGGATTAAAAGGGAATTTTTTGTAAACAATTTTATATCTAGATTTATTTGATCATTTCTACTGCGGGCCGTATGAATCTTTTTTCCGGTGTCGCCAAGTTCTTTTATAAGGATATTTTCTACTTTTGTGTGCACATCCTCATCTCCAAGCTCAACTGTAAAGATTTTTTTATCAATCAACGCTACTATTCCAATAAGTACGGATTTAGTTTTGCAAAATTCTTCTTTTGAAAGAATACCAATTTTTTGAAGCATTTTGGCATGTGCTAAAGTCCCCAGTACATCATATCTTGCCAATTCATTATCGAGAACAACATTGTTCCCAGAGCAGTATTTTTCAACTGCGTGATCTAATTTGTAATTCTTTTCCCAAAGTTTTTTCATTTTATGAAATAAGTAACTGGTAATAATTTCCTCGTTTTTATTGTTTAAAACAAAAAAAAACCCGCCGAGTATTTGGCGGGACGAGTAATTTTGTATGTGCTAATTATATTTTAGCCATACTACTCTCCCGTTTTTCTCGTCGTCGAATCGAGCAACAAAATGGGGAAAGTAATATGAACATATTCTGTATGATATATCAAACTTTTATAATTTGCAAGCCTAAGTCTTATCCCATATTTCTTTTTTCATAAGTACCGCATCAGGTTCATACGCAACATATCCTTTTATAAGGCTTACAAAATACTCAAGATTATCAAGAAATACCATATGCTTTGCTTCAGGAATAACCTCAATTTTTGCATCAGGAATAGCCCGATACATTGCAAACGCCTCTGATAAAAATGCCTCATCACGTTTTCCAACGACAATATTTACAGGAATACGTAATTTCTTTAATTCAGACATATATGACTTACGTTTCGTCAATGACTCAAGGATTTTTGCTATATGATAATCAACATTTGCTTCAATATTTTTTTTGATTAAGGCATCGTACATGCCTCCAGATAGGCAGCTTTCAAGTTGTAAACTCAGATATTGGGTATATCGGCCTCTCATGAGTTCTTGTGAAAAAAATAACCGCTCACTCTTTTTTATATCAGAGTCCTCGGTTGCCTTTGTTGATACGAGTATGAGCTGCTTTATAAAGGATGGATAATTCGATACAAAGTCCAGGCATACATATCCTCCAAAAGAATGCCCTAAGAGAATGCACGATTCAATTTTAAGTAATTTTAATAAACTATGCACAATTTCCTTGTGGTCATTAAAGCTTATTGAGAGATCATGTTCTGATTTTGACCTTCCGAATCCAGGAAAATCAAGTGATATACATTGAAAATATACACTAAGTTTTTCAATGACCGGCTCCCAAATGTCGCTATCTAGTGGTAGGCCATGAAGGAATACTAGGGGGATGCCAGAACCTTTTACCCGATAATAAATTTGACGATGTTTATAAAGATAAATCATTGAACCAAAGAAATAGGAGTTTGACCAGATATATATCTGACAACATTCTCTAAAGCAAACTGAATCCTCCCATGCCAGTTTTCACTACTTGATCCTGCTCGGTGTGGCGTCAGAATAATATTTTTATTGTCTAATTCTGCAATCATTTTTTCAGGAAGCGGTTCTTGTTCAAAAACATCAAGTGCTGCTCCGGCTATCATATTGTTTCTTATCGCATGCAAAAGTGCTTGAGTATCAACAACAGCACCTCTGGATGTATTCACAAAATAAGCAGACGACTGCATTAGAGCAAGGGCATTAGTACTCATTAAATGGTGCGTATCTTGGTTCAAGGGCACATGTGTGGTAACGACATCAGATGTACGAAGGAGTTCAGAAAACGACATATAGGAGATGTTGTATTTACTTTCAAATGCGCGATATCTCACAATGTCATAATACTGCAAGGAAACATCAAAAGAAGTAATCTTCTGTGCAACCAATTTCCCTATACGACCTAGACCTATTATGCCTATTTTCTTTCCTTTGATTTCATGAAGATCCGCAATATATGGAGGAGGCCCTTGCCATTTACCCTCTTTACATGACTTTTGCAATACAAATAAATTTCTCGTTAATGCAAGAATCAAAGAAATGGTATGCTCTGCAACAGCATTTGTATTAATACCATTATTGTCGGCAAGAGGAATTGATTTTTTTTGTAAATATTTTACATCTATAGTGTCATACCCAGCAGTAAGCGCTTGCACAAATTTTAGTTTCTTCATTTCATCAATATGATTTTTTTGAAGACTGCCTGAAAACATGATAAGAATGTCTATTTGATCTATGGGTTTTGGAGAATTTTCCAATTTATCGGGTATTATGACAGACTGAAATGACTTGTTATACCTCTTGATAAGATCATAGACTTCTATCCACTGAGGAACGAGAAACCCTATTGTGTAATTAGAATTCATCCTGAATTGATGTGATAACTTCTGACTCTCCATCTAACATATTGAATTTATGCGAACTTCGTACTCCTCCATCGACTACGCCTTGTGGCTTCGCACCTAAATGAGCATATAGTTTTGCGCTATCTTGTGAATTTGACATATCTACGACCAAATACATAGCTTCAATAAATGGCGTAGTGGATGGTATACGAGCAAAATTAACCATGCTCTCAACAACATTCTTATCTGCGGCGAGCATACTCATCCGTAATGTCTTAGTAACTCGTGCATTACATTCGATAATATAAGGTTTGCCCGACTTATCAATGACAACATCAATCCCTAGCAAGTACTGATTATTCATCTTTAGTGAAAGATTGAGTGCCATCTGTTGAATAGTATGGGATAGTTCAGAAGAAATTGAATGATCAGGAGTAACATACAATCTTTTTCTCAGTTTGTCTTGGTCGCTTTTCAGATATGTGGTGAAAGGTTTTGAAACCACAGGAAAAACGAGTGGATTACCAAAATTATGATATACGAGCGTAGAAACTTCATGCCCTTCTATATACTCCTCCATAATGACCGGTCCTTGTACCGCCTCTTCATAAAAATACGTTTCCACATCTGCTTTCGTACGAATAAAACCAAGTTTTCTTCCATCTGAAAGATTTGGTGCTTTTATAAGATATGGAGATGCAAAAATATCATTATGAGAAAAAACTTCTGCGATAGTTTTTGCAATACGAAATGATGGGGTTAGGAAACCATTTTCTTGAAAAAACTGCTTCATTTTGATTTTATTTGTTCCAATCCCGGCTGCATCTAAACTCTGAACAACTACAGATTTCCCTTGTTGTTTAAGTTCCTTTCCCATTTGTGCATCACTCAATAGGCCTCCTTGATTGCTAAAAAAAACTACATGATGAAAGTCGTTTTTATGAATCCATGAGAGAATTTCATCATTTGGAGCACCTAGGAAAAAAGTATGAATACCCTCTCTTTCCTCATAACCAAAGGTAGCTATCTCAATCCTTTTATCTTTTGGAAAGAAATAGTGAAGTGAATTGACTAATGATGCCTCGCGTACTATAATTCCGATAGTATTTTTCATTCGGTTTATTTTACTATACTCGTATATTATTTACAATAATACTTATGGCAACTTGGGACAGTATATACAAGCAAAAAGGGATTATTCAACCACAACCATTACCTGCAATAAAAAAATTGACTTGTTTTATTCAAGACACCGGCAATAATCGTACGATTTTAGATATGGGTTGCGGTACCGGACGCCATACATTTTACCTTCATCAAAAGTTTCCTGATGCAACAATCTATGCATACGACAATTCTCCAAAAGCTTTAGAGCTAGTAAATGAAATCAAAGAGGCATCATCCATAACAGACGAACGAATTATCATATTTGAGCATGATATGGACAAAGAATTTCCCTATCAAGATATAAAATTTGATATTATTGTTTCAACATTAGTTATACATCATGGTTTTTTCAATGAAATTCAAAAAAGACTTGATGACAGTCTTACGCTTCTCAAAGATGACGGCTTTTTTGTGCTTGTTGTCCCTTCGACAAAAGACCCTCGTTACGCGACTGGGGAAACAGCAAAAGATGGCACAAAACTCAATACGGATCAGGATGACGGAGATATCCCCCACTTTTTTTTCAGTAATGAACTTATTAAAAAACTATTCCGGGATTATTCCATCATAGATATCCATGAGTACGAAAGACCCATGGTGACAGCCGTGGGTGCGGCTGTCAACTGGGAAATAATTGTCAAAAAATGATAGATATTATTTGGTAGTTATCTTTTCTACAAGTTTCTTTGCAACTTCAACATCGGTGACAAGGAGCGTGTTGTTTTTGATGGCATACTTTCTTATGGTTTGTCCATCAGTAAGCTCCTTCTCTGTTCTTTCCACTTTTTCGGCATCTGTTGGGATATTCATAATAAGATCAAATCTATTTGCCTCAAGCATATCCAATAAATTGGGCTGCGTATTGAGTTCAGAGATCTTATGAACCAAAATTGCCTCAATTCCTTCACGCTTCAAGAACTTGTGAGTTTTATATGTAGCATAAAGCTGAAATTGAGCATCAGCAAGCATCTTCATTTCTTTTCGCAATTTCTTTTTGTTTTCTCTTTTTCCTATAGACAACAAGGCGGTTTTTTCACTTCTTTGGGCCATCCTCATCTGTAATGTATACAACTCTGTAAATCCAGGAGATGCATTCTGATTAAAATCGCTCGATGCCATAAATGTCACCAACTTTTCACTAAAGACACTATTTGGGGTTTCTAGAGCTTGTACCTCTACCTTTCCCTTATAAAGATATACTTTGACTTCTCCAGTTACTTTTTGATTGACATCATTAGTATATGCATTTAAATGAGACATTAAAGGATCGCTCCATAGAGCGCCGTAACACATATATGCCCATTTTAAATCAATGGCATTCTTAAATTCATTCTCAGATCGTGTACAGACAAATTTTTCTAATGTTTGGTGTGCGATCGTAATGATTTCTGCTCCGGGAGCTTCGTATACATTTCTAATTTTTAATCCAATAATTCTATCCTCTATATGAGTAGCAATCCCAATGCCGTGTTTAGCACCTATTTTGTTCATCTCCTGAATTAATCGAGAAAGTTTATATCTCTTCTGGTTAATTGCTACAGGAATACCTTTTACAAAAGAAATAGTAATTATCTCTTCTTTATCTATGGCGTTTTTGGGAGATTTGCAAACTACTAAGATATCTTCGAGGTTTGGAATTAATGCCGGATTCTCTATTTCTCCGCCCTCAGCAGAAACCCCCCAGAGATTATCATCATAACTATAAATTTTATCTGCAGTTTGTTTTACCGGAATGTTATGTTGTTTGGCATATTCCAGCTCTTCATCTCGTCCCATTCCCCATTCCCGAACTGGGGCGATAATTTTAATATCTGGGTTTATTGCCAAACATGTTCCTTCAATACGAACCTGATCATTCCCTTTTCCAGTACATCCATGCGCTATCGTGTCAGCACCTTCCTGAGCTGCAATTTTTACTGCCCATTTGGCCAAAAGTGGTCTACCCATTGAGGTTGCTAAATAATATCTTCCCTGATAAGACGCATTTGCTTTTATTCCTTTTGCAATATATTCTTCGGCAAACTCATCTTTTGCATCTATTACAATAGCCTTAATAGCACCAAGTTTTATAGCTTTTTTCTTGATCTCGTCTAGATCATCTGCTTGTTGGCCGATGTCTATAGTTAACGCTATAACTTCTGCATTATATTCATCTTGTATCCATTTGACCATGACTGAAGTATCAAGTCCACCGGAGTATAATAGTACTACCTTACTCACTTCTCCCTTTTTTCCTTCATACGAACCGATTTTTTGATATTCTTGTTTTTTTTGCATAAGTAAAATGGGGTGCTCTAATGGCAATTTTTAGTAATATTTTATGAAAATTGATAATAATTCAAACAAAATCATATAAAATATACACCCTAACTACTCATTTTGCAAGTGGAGATGTGTTGGATAAGAGTTCACGGTCTTTGACAGAACTATAATGAAACTCCTCGCAGCAAGCTGCGAGGTATCTGTCATTCCCGCGGAGGCGGGAATCCAGACTGGATCCCCGATCAAGTCGGGGATGACAGGAGATTTCCCGATGCTCTGCATCGTGATTGTCATACTGAGTCCGCCAGGTGGCGGACGAAGTATCCAGAACTAAAAACTATAAAGTACTGGATCCCGACGTTGCAGTCGGGATGACATCAAAAACTCGATTGACAAATTGTACATAACTTTGTACAATTTATTTCATATGAATATCCTTAGCATTTCAGATCTTCGATCACAACTTCCCACTGCGGTGGCCGATGTAAGCACTTATATGAAGCGCATTGCGGTGTCTGTTTCTGGTAAGCCAAAAGCAGTACTCATAAGCATAGATGAACTTGAATCATTGGAAGAAACTGCAGAAATTATGTCTGCTCCTGGTGCATATGAATCCATAATGAAGGGATCTGCTCAGGCTAAAAAGGGTGAAGGCATTACACTTGATGAGTATATAAAGTCATGACAGTTCACCTTACTCCCCAAGCACAAAAGGATCTGAACAATATAACTCAAAAAGATATAGTAAAGATAATAAAAAAGCTGCGGCTGCTCGAACAAGACCCGACAGCAGGAAAGCGTCTTACCGGCAAGCTCAAAGGATTCTCCTCTCTTCGCGCATGGCCGTACCGTATTATCTATGAAATCACACACGATGATGTATGGGTAGCTCATATTATGCATAGAAAAGATGTGTATAAATAACCCATGAAATAGCGCTCCCTTTGTCATTCTGAGTAGGATCCGCCAGATGGCGGAGACGACCGAAGAATCCATGTATTTTTCCCATGAAAAAGCGCCTACAGTTCTTTTTGCAATTCTTCTGGTGCGATTTGAATGTCCTCTAATATCGCACGCATCAAGCCACGCCCAATATCTTTTCCTGAATGAAATGGAACTACCGTAGTACGACCATTACTATGACGATAAAATCTATGACTTCCTTTTCTTCGTACCTCTTCAAATCCAAGTTTTTTGAGTGTTTTTATGAGCTTTCGAGCAGTCAAAGTTGGGAGACGCGGGTTCATGCAAAGTTCGGGCGCGCAATACTAATATTGCTGACACTTATCATTCGAGGTTTATTATCAGTTCCATAATCAATGCGATCTCTATATGCGGAATCTTCTTCAGCAACTTCAAGACATAGCTCAATGGCTTCCCTTATATTTTTTTGTGCCTCTTCATAAGTATCAGCTTGGCTATGACATCCAGGTATAGAAGGGCTGAAGGCAACATAGCGACCTTCTTCTTGTGTTATCACGACGGGAAAATTAAGATATATATTGTTTTTCATACTCTCATTATACAATAAAAAAAATCCCATGAAAAAGCGCTCCCTTTGTCATTCTGAGTAGGATCAGCCAGATGGCGGAGACGACCGAAGAATCCATGTATTTTTCCCATGAAAAAGCGCCTGGTATAGAGGCTGCTATAGTCCTCATCGTATCCAGCAAAAAAAGGATACGAGAGAAAAAATAACAACCTGAAAAATCTCCAGGCGCTTTTCCTCATTACATCGGGAACTGGTCCGCCAAGGGGGCGGATTCCACCCAGACTTTAACGTCGGGGTAACAATTGGGCTTATAATGGAGCCCAGCCGCTCCTCACTTCATTGTGCGGAGAGAGAAATGTTCTATTCAGTCCCCATCGGGCGGTTGTACACCGCCTGCCCCGATGAGGGGGAGGAAGAGCCGCCATGGCTCGACCAAGACTGTTCCATTCTGAATGGCCACGCTACTCTGTGGCCATTCGTTGTACATGAAGTCAACCAGAGTGAGGTTGCCTTCACCTTCCCTAACAGCCCGGAACTGCAAGCAAATGAGCGAACCCGTTCCTTCAAGGAAGTTGACCCCATAGGCTACGAATGGCAAGGATCTAGGTTGGGGGTTCGCAAATAGCCAGAAGTTCTGGCTTGGAGGAACGCTGCCGAGCCGATAACTCACTATCTCAAGGTTTGTTGGATATTGGATATCTCCCTGAAATGAGAGAACTTCCTTCCCCATCAAGTCTGTCGTTTGTAAACAAACGCCGAATTCCTCTCCGATCTCCACTTCTATGTTAGGAAGTGAAACGGCGGTGAGGGGAGGGATTGTCTGGTTGGTGGGTGCGGCCACAGCCGGCTTTACCACCCCCCCTGTGAAGGTTGCGATTGCCCAAATCGCGACCGCCACAAGGGTATAAATTTTAGGCATGGCTTTTCCTTTCATGCCCAAATGGGGTCAAGACGGTGACCCCGCCACACGATTTTTTTCTCCTTTCTCTCCATCTCATACCTGCCGCCTTAGGGACCACCCCTCCGTATGAGATTGCGAACACAGCATCTTATATGCTTGTCATGCTGAATTTATTTCAGCATCTTAGATATAAAGATCCCGAAACAAGTTCGGGATGACAGTTTGCTATAAGATACTTTGTTCGCAACCCCAACACATCCTGAGTTCTAAGTTGAAGTGCCCCGCCTGTTAACTTCTAATGATTGTGTTTGTGCTTCTTTGTTTTTCATATATCTTCTAAATTTGTATTTGTTTGCTTCCTGCTCCATAACTTCATTTGGGGTTTGATAGTTGAGACATTTACGAGGCGTGTTATTGAGTTTGTTTTCTAACCATTGTATTTGTTCTGTTGAGTATTGATACAGATTGGTTCCTTTGGGAATGTATCTTCTTACTCTTCCAATCATATTCTCAACTGACCCCTTCTCCCATGAGTGGTAGGGATGACAGAAGTACATTGGTACCCTCAGCTCCTGTGATACTTCTTGGTGATTGGTATTCTCTGATCCATTATCACTGGTAATACTCCTCACTATGGGTTTCCCCACGCGTTTTAACGATCGTACTGTTTTTAGAGTAATTTGCAATACTTTTTGTTTGTTTATTGCGCTCTTGTCTTTGATTTTTGAGATGATGGCATATCGACTCTTCCGATCAACTGTAATAGACAAAGCTGTTTTTGTACTTCGTTTTCCCTCCATGAGATCTGTTTCAAAGTGGCCTATTTGAGCTCGGTTATTGGCTTTGGTGGGTCTTTTGTCTATGGATACTGCATGAGGAATTCTACTGTGTTTCGGTTCTTTGTGTACTCTTCTCCCTGTCTTGATTCTTCGTTTCTTGTGAGATTTTGTGAGGTATCTGTGGAGTTTGTATTTCTTTCCCTTTCCATATATATACTGATAGATTGTTTCTGGGGTGATTGATTCTCCAGATATATCAAAGGGCAATCTTCCTGATATTGTTTCTGGACTCCAGTGCCCATCTCGTAACTTCTTTCGGACATACAGAAATACTTGTGGGTTTTTAAGAGGTGCTTTTGTTCGTTGCTCAATTCCTCGTTTATCAGATAGTTCTTGTGCTTTACAAGGAATATATTCTTGTCCTGCATATCTGTTTCTTTCATACTCTCTTGCAATAGTTCTATGATTTCTTTCAAGTACTTTTGCAATATCTCGAGACGATTTGCCTTGCTCTTTTAGAGCATATATTTGCTCACGCTCCAAGAGAGTGAGTTGTTTGTAGTGCTTTCCCATAATGCCACCTATTTTACTTTAGGTGGGGCACTTCGTATTAGAACTTATCAATATATGAATGACGGTCAGTCTGGTTTGGAATGACATTAAACACTCACTTGACAATACCACACTATTAGTTTACTATGTAAGAAGTTAGAAAGTTAAACTTATATATGACCTTTTCCCAACCAATAGACTCAAAAAGTGAATGGCTTAAAGTACTTGGCAAGGGCATGGTTACGATTCCCATCAGCTGGCGCAAAGAACTCAATATTAAGCCTGGAGATATGGTAAAAGCTAAAAAAGAAGGCGACCGAGTTTTTATAGAAGCCCCCATGCAGAAAACCGCTCCGTATCGTACCTATTCGGACGCTGAAATCGCTCAATTTATCAAAGATGACACACTTTAATGCAAAAAGTGTATTTTGACGCTTCAGTTATAATTGCCGCATTACTTTCCCCTTCTGGTGCATCTGCAAAACTTGTGAACCTTGTAAAACAAGGTGATATAGTAGGAATTACATCTCAAACTGTCATAGATGAGATACTTTCACATCAATCTAAATTGAATAAAACCGAGCAAGAAATTTTTGAATGTATTACCACTCACAAAATCTTAGTAAGAAATGCCATTCTCCTAAACGATATTGAGTCACTTGCACATCTTATGATAGATAAAGATGATGCCCATGTATTTGTTGGAGCAGTACAAACTGGCTCAGATTACCTTGTCTCGCTCGATAAAAAACATATTCTTATCCCAACTATCACTGCTCAATTTCCAAATCTTCATATCTGCTCTCCTAAAGCACTACTTACCATTCTGTATCCCTCGTCTATCGTTCGGGGTAACGTATGATTGAGGTATAATATATTTCTATGGCGCGATGTTGGAATGGCAGACAAGTTAGTCTCAAAAACTAATGAGGGCAACCTCGTGAGGGTTCGACTCCCTCTCGCGCCACATGGCTATAATAATTGTTTTGGTTGTTCTGACGCTTATAATCCTCTATTTTTTCTCCTCAAAAGCCTCGCCTATCCCCTATTTTCCTACCAATAGCCAAGATATGCCTATGATTGTAAAAGCCATGAAACTAGCTAATAATCAGGTAATAATAGACTTGGGAGCCGGAGATGGCGCCGTGGTATGGGCTGCAGCTACAAGTGCATATGAAAAAGGCCTCAATACTCAGTTTGTGGCGGTAGATATAAATATCGTGCTTGTTTTGTGGATGAAGTTCAGACGCCTCGTTCACCCTCACAAAGCACATATTTCCATAATCCACGGCGACATGTTTCTTTTAAACTATAAAAAAATCATTGGATCAAAAAAACCGCTTTTTTACCTTTATATCGCCCCGTGGTTTACCAAACAAGTCCATAAAATGATACAAGAGTTGAATATACCGTGCACCATCCTCTCATATTTCTACCCTATAACAAGTGGAAAATCACAAAAAACGGCTCATAGAGTGCATGAATTATATTTTTACACTATCCGATAGTAGACTATAGCTCTATGTATAGTTTTTTAGAACGAATTACTTCTTGAACGGCTTTTTCAGTGATTTCCGATGGTTTAAATGGCATGTGACTAAATATTTGATCTTCGATTTTTTTCAAATACCCCGCCATTTCTTCAAAAAAACCTTCGTCTTCTTGCCGCACAGAAGTATTGAGCTTAAATCGAGCTCTGCCATCTGCTAAGCGCTCTTTCATGCTTGTTACTCCGTGAGGTTTCACTCGTGTATCGGCATATGCAGCAATTTTATTGCCAAAATCAGTAGATTCATAATTGAGCTTGGCATTACTAAATCCAATGGCTTCGATAAGTTCGAGCACTCGTTGTTTTTTATAGGGTCTGTCCCTCCATAGAGGGACAGACCCTTTTACTATAGACATGGTTGCCACATGCTCATCATCACCATAAGTACTATGAAAGTCTTTTTTTACCTTCTTCCAATAGTCTAAACCCTCGGGCTCCAAAAATTCTGGGAAAAGATCGAGTTTGAATTTGATTATGTTACCCATATCATGGAGCAAACAAGCCATGATGATGGGAGATGAGTCTACTTGAACGTCAATATTCTCACAAATGATTTGCGCAACTCCTGCCACCCGAAGTTGATGAAGTTGCAACGATGGCATTAATCTATATTGAGTATATATATCTTGAATATTCATATATGTATGTTTTAAAATTATGTTAGAATATGCGTATGAATATATTATTTTTATCTGCAAACACTAACAAGTCCGCAAATGAGCCCATTCTTTCACAAATTCGTAAGCTCAACTACGATGTTATGGACGCTTCGTTTAATCATAGCACACCAGATAAAGTTGCAGCAATAGCCAAAGCTACTCGAGAAATTAAGCGATCTGACGCGATTATCATAGAAGGAACGGAAACTAACTTTGATTTAGGTCGGCTTCTTACGCTCACCGTTCTTCAACATAAGCCAGTACTCATATTTCAGCTTCGGGGGAAGGGTGAACATCTTGAATTAGGTTCAAATCGGCTGGTGGTGTACAAAAAGTACATTCCTGAAAATATGGAAGAAATTGCCAAGAATATTGAAGCGTTTTCAGGCATAGTCGATCAGCAACGCTTAACGTATCGATTTAACCTTATGTTAAGTAAAAGCATCAATGAATACCTTATGAATAGTGCTCAAAAACGAGGTATCAGTAAGGCCGACTACATACGAAACCTTATCTTCACCGATATGGAGGCGTAAGGAGTAATATTGTCATCCCGACCAACGTGGAGGGATCCCTCGACTAACGCTCGGGATAACGAGTACTCAACGAGAGCTCGTTACTTTTCATCATACTTAAACCCAAGTGCGACTATGACGAGACTGTAATCTTGCGTATCTACGATTCCATCGAAGTTTAAATCTGCACGGGTCACTACCGCGGGATTCGTGCTTCCTAAATTGTTCCGAATATATATGATATCTACTGAATCGACAATGCCATTTTGAACTGGTAAGTCACCGGCTAGAACATAAACACCACTCATATCTACCACATTTGTTCCCTCTTTGAGCTTTATCTGGCCTGTTGTACAATCATACTGGCCAAGAATACTTTCAGTCGGATTCAGGTTACAGATCTTTCGCTGCAAGTGTTTACTTCCCTTTACATAGATGTTGAATTCCTTTTCAATGGGTACATTGGTAAGCTGCACTGATCCGGTCCAAATACCATCTCCATTTGCTACCAGCGTAATTATCTGCTCTTGTTTAAATGACTTATCATTCGATTGAACAAGCACTCTTCCTTCTTGCTGACGATAAGGTTCAATTGGTTGCTTCACAACACCCTGCAGCCGTACTTTCATGTCTAAAGTAACATTGGAGTTTTGTGCAACAGTGGTGGGGGTAGGAGTTGCTTGTCCTGAGCTTGTCGAAGGAGTTGGAGTTGGGGTTTCTTGATCTTGTGTGATTGTTGGAGTAGGTGTGGGAGTCTCAGTTGGGCTTACACTTGGATCTGGTGTTAGTGTTGCTTGTCCTGAGCTTGTCGAAGGAGTTGGTGTTGGTGTTGCTTGATCTTGTGTGATTGTTGGAGACGGTGTTGGTGTATTGGTTGGTTCAACAGCTCCTTCAGCAATGGGGACCGTAGTGGAATTTCCACTATCAGGGAACGATATGTATGAAGCAGAATCAAGATCTGTTCCCACACTTCCTGAAAGTTTTGATCGTGTTGTATCTATGGTAAATAGAGCATCACCTGAGGCTTGTGGCTGCGCTTTAAATTTCAAGCTAAATTGTGCCACATCACTGTCACCTTTTTCTGACACCAAAACCAAATGAAGCGTTTTGGTATTATCATTATTGTCGGTAACTTCAACTTCTTCTATAAAAGGCGGCGAATCAAAATATTCTGTTAATTGTGAAAATCCAGATTGACCTTGAGTTACCTCAGAAATGTATTGTACTTTATCTGATGTATACGTTATATATACATCTGCTGCAGTTATAGTTTCTCCAGAAAGTTGGAGATTAATGCTAAACTCATCTCCTGGATTTACGGGAGATTTACTTGGGGTAAATACTGTTTGTACAATAGGTTCAGATGCGAAAAATTGACGAATATAGGTATTCATAAACCAAAATAACCCCGCAATCACTCCTATGGCTACCACAATCAAAAGGAATGTTTTAGGTTTTGGCATGGTAGTAAAGGGACTCCTAAATAAGGTTTTGATGAGTGCAGTAAACCGATTCGAATTAGTAGTAGCCCCTTGCATCATGATGCTATCCTTTCTTTAATGATCGTTATAATCCACATTGAGTAATCAAGTATGGTTACCAATCCATCGCCATTAAAGTCAGAACTAATACATGTTCTAACTCGCTCATTAGTATTTGTATATTGCGCTTTCCAACATATTTTATCTGCATTATCGATCCTGTCATCACAATTAGCATCTCCTTCAACTCTTCGTGAACAGTAAGCCGGTGTTGGGGTAAAAGTACCAGTTAGTGGAATTGGGGTAAATGTTGCGGTTGGGGGAACGGGGGTATTGGTTGGTTGTGGTGTTGGAGTTGGAGTATTGGTTGGAGGAACTGGGGTATTGGTTGGTTGTGGTGTTGATGTTGCGGTTGGGGGAACTGGAGTAAATGTTGCGGTTGGTGCAGCAACTTTCACCAATGAGATATTATTGAGCGGGACATTGGCTTTTATATTTCCCGTGTCCCACGTGCAGTATTTGATGCTAAACGGCTTATCGCCTTCACTCAATTGGATAATTTGATCGACCTCAGCAGTCACTAATCCGCTTTGCAGAACTATTCCTCCCGGTATTATATTTTCTTTTCCACTGACCTCAAACTGGAAAAAACCCCTGTTGGGAAAAGTTTTCTGATTCGGGCTAGTTTGAGCTCCTACTTGTCCTCGTAACTGATAATACGACCCATCAGCAAGCGCGTTTTTTCCATTTCCTACCCACTGAATCCAACACGATCCATATTCTTTATTTACACCGCCCGTGTCTGCTTGAAGCACCAAAGAACCTCCATTGCTTATGAAATTTGTCGAGGTACTATTTCTCTGCCAGCTACACCATTTTCCATAGCTACATGAGGATTCAGGAGTAGCTAGTTGATTAGTGATCAAATTCCCAGAAACAGTACCATCTGCAACAGTAATTGGTGGTATAGCTGTTGGAGTTGGAGTATTGGTTGGTGCCGCTTGTACATCAACTCGTAACCAATTGGATGATGTG
>JAQBTX010000070.1 GCA_027624795.1 bacterium
ATTAGCCAGGCCTTTGACATCAATCCAATCTTCATGATTTGACCAACCCGTAAACCTACAAACCATATCTTGATACCTTGATAAACTAAGGAGCTCAACTTTTTCTCCATATGTTTTTCTAGTGGCAGCGCGAGAGATTTGAAACAACTGATTGCCCGCTCCACCCATAAGAAGGACTCTAACAGATTTATGTCTATTAAAGTAATTTTTACTTTTCATAATTTTCTACAAAGAGGTGAAGTATTAACATTAAGGTCTTCTGATCATTTTTATGTTTATTATATTGCTCAAATATCATAAAGTTAATTTTCTAATAACTGTTTCATAAATAAGAGTAGAAAAAGAAGACACTATAAGTAGGATATAGGCTGATAGCTCAATCTTTAACAACACAAATTTTTTGCTGCTAATAGTTTCTAATTCGTCTATAAAAAATCTAATTTTCTTTTAATCTTTCTGCATGATAAAAATATCATGCTCTATCCTCCAACGCATATTAAACTTACGAGCCCAATCGACAAGATAATCAATTGACGGGTAATCGTCGTATTTTATGGAGGTAGCAGGCAAAAAACATCTGACGTCATCAATAAGAATGGTAACCTTATCAAAGTTGTTTATGTTTTCCTCTATTGCATTTAATTCATCCTCGACAGGACAGTCTTTAGAACCCTTAAAAGTTACTCCAGCCGAGTAATGCCCATCAAGCCAAAAATTTAAGTTTCCAGATAAAGTTGGTAAGAGTTCGCATAAAATATTTTCACTGACATCGTTAAAAAATGTTACATTTGAATCGCCAAAGCGATCACAGGCTAGTTGATATAGTTCCGAACTAGGTTCAATACTATAAACATGAGGGAAATTTTTACTGAAAAATTTTGTTGATGTGCCATAATAAGTTCCAGTCTCTACCCACGCAGCATTTGGTATGCCATAATTATGAAAAACTGATTCCTTTACATTTTGAGGTGCATTATCTAAATAACCTCTTCTCTTCCATGATTGCATAGCTAAAATATTTTGAATATATTCAATAAGTTTCTGCGGTAAATAAGATTTTAAAAAAGACATAATAAAGAACCTCTATTTATTTATTGTATTTTATAGTGTTTTATGTTGTTTGGCACATAAGGAGCTATCTTTCTGAGATAGAAGGAGGCGTTACATATTGCTATAAAATTTTGAATTCATATGCAAAGTCCCAAAAATATTCTTATTAAAACCTCTTTAAGAAATCCTAGCTAAAGATAGATTATCAAGATACCAACGATATGTGTCTTCCAGGCCGTCCCTTAAAGTTAAACTTGGCTGCCAACCTAAACCAAAAAGCTTATTACTATCCATTAGTTTACGAGGAGCACCATCTGGCTTAGCGATATCCCATTTAATAGAGCCCTTAAAACCTACAATGTCACTGATAATTTCTGTAAGTTCTTTTATGGTGCAGTCAGTTCCTGTACCTACATTTAAATGTGAAAGCATTGGTGTTGTGTGCTGGCGATAATCCCTAATCTCTAAATTCATAACATGTAATGCTGCAGATGCCATGTCATCTACATGCAAGAATTCGCGCATGACTAAGCCTGATCCCCAAACAACCACTTCATCTTCATCACGCTCCTTCGCTTCATGAAATCGACGTATTAGGGCAGGAATAACGTGGCTATTCTCAGAATGATAATTATCGCCGGGGCCATAAAGATTTGAAGGCATTATACTTCTATAATCGACACCATACTGCCTGTTGTAACTTTCACACATCTTTATGCCAGCTATCTTTGCTATAGCATAAGGTTCATTAGTTGGCTCGAGGTATCCGCTCAATAAATCGTCTTCAGCCATTGGTTGTTTGGCCAACTTTGGATAGATGCATGAAGATCCAAGAAATAATAATTTTTTAACACCAGACCGGTATGAAGAATGAATAATATTATTTTGAATCATTAAATTTTCATATATAAAATCTGCTGGGTAGGCATTGTTTGCATGAATACCTCCAACTTTAGCAGCAGCTAGATATACCTGGTCAACTTTTTTAACTTTCAAAAAATTCTCTACCTGTAATTGATTAGTTAAATCCAGCTGATCTCTTTTAGCCGTTATCAACTCAATATTATTCATGTTAAGCTGCCTACAAATTGCAGATCCGACCATTCCGCGATGCCCAGCAATAAAAACTTTAACCATTACTAGACCTCTGACGAGACGGCAATATTATAGCCGCTGTCTTTTAGAAACTGAGCCCGTTTTGCTAATAACAAGTCCTCTTTAATCATTTCAGCACACATTTCCTGAACTGTAATTTCTGGAACCCATCCTAATTTATTTTTTGCATTTGACGGATCGCCTAGCAATGTTTCCACCTCTGCGGGCCTAAAGTAACGCGTATCAACCTGAATAATCACATCGCCCACATTAAGTGCTGGCGCATTGTCACCACGGATAGATTTAACAAGCCCTTTCTCACAGACACCTTCTCCAGTAAATTCAATTTCAACACCTAACTCTTTAGCCGACCACTCAACGAATTGCCTTACCGAGTATTGAACGCCTGTGGCAATTACAAAGTCCTCTGGCTTATCCTGCTGAAGCATCATCCATTGCATTCTTACGTAATCTTTTGCATGCCCCCAGTCTCGTAGTGCGTCCATATTGCCGAGGAATAGACATTTTTCTAACCCTTGTACAATATTACTTAGGCCTCTAGTAATTTTACGCGTAACAAAGGTCTCGCCACGTCGCGGCGACTCATGATTAAAAAGAATACCATTACATGCATACATGCCATAGGCTTCACGGTAGTTCACCGTTATCCAGTAGGCGTAAAGCTTTGCCACTGCGTATGGGGAGCGAGGATAGAATGGAGTGGTTTCTTTTTGGGGCGTTTCCTGGACTAAACCATAAAGTTCTGATGTTGACGCTTGATAAAATTTGGTTTTCTTTTCAAGCCCTAAAAAGCGTATGGCCTCTAGTAATCGAAGCGTGCCCATTGCATCAACATCAGCAGTATATTCTGGCGAATCAAAACTAACGGCCACATGAGACTGGGCACCAAGATTATAAACTTCATCTGGAGCCACCTCTGAGATAATACGCGTAAGATTTGAGGAATCGGTTAGATCACCGTAATCAAGAACAAAGTTTTGATTCTCTATGTGCGGGTCTTCATAAATATGATCTATACGCTGTGTATTAAGTGATGACGCACGACGTTTTATGCCATGAACCTCATAGCCTTTTTCAAGTAAAAACTCCGCTAAATAAGAGCCATCCTGTCCAGTTACGCCTGTTATTAATGCTTTTTTCTTCATTTTATAATCACTCTATCTTACTATTATAACTCGCAAATAAAATTTGTGTTTTAGTTTTGCACTCTTCCATAGACATCATCGAATCGAACAATATCATCTTCGCCAAGGTAACTGCCAACCTGCACTTCAATCAACTCTAAAGGAATATCTCCTAAATTTTCCAGAGCATGAACGACTTCTTTTCCATGGTACGTAGATTCATTAACGCTAAGATCATGGGACTCATCACCATAATGAACCCTAGCCTGCCCCGAAACCACTACCCAATGCTCCGACCTGTGGTAATGCATTTGTACACTCAACTTGGCTCCTGGATTAACCGTGAGTCTTTTAACTTGGTAATTATTGCCATTATCGATAGAGTCATATTTACCCCATGGTCGGTAGACTTCTCTGTGGTGCTCCCATTCAGTTCTTGATTCCGCCATCAACTGTTGAGCAACAG
>JAQBTX010000071.1 GCA_027624795.1 bacterium
TCCCAACTCGGAACACTAACCATAGAAAGATCTTCCGTAGCCTTTACCCTCAGAACCTCTTTTATGATACTATATAACTGTTCTGATTTTACTTTATTCATTTGAGGAAATGTGTAACTATACTCTTCGGCAAGGTTGACTAGAGTATACCTGCAATCAACCGTGAACGTACCAATGTGTGGCCCATTTAAAAGTTTGCATATTTACTAAGGGGTGAGTCCTCTAAGGGGTTCTGTATCGGTAACATCGAGATATGCCCCCCTGATCATGGCGCTACTAAAAGCGCTAACTTGGGAACCAGTCTCAGTTACTTAGCCCCGGGCTGTGTTCATTACATCCGGTTTCCTCTTCATACCATCCGTATTGCTTTGGTTAATGAGACGATGGTTTTTGTTTTTCTGAGAAACATGGAGAGAAATTTCGTCTGATTTTTACAAGGGTGTGTTTAATTTCACCTGGCATCAGGAGCTACCAAATAGAGGCTAATTGGCTTAGATCTAGGTGTGTCGTAGCCCATTACATGCAATCCGCGATCCGAAACCAATAGCTCTTTTGGCGGCCGTTTGACCACCTCTGCTACAGCCCCCAATATCGAAAACTTTGTCGGATAAATCTTCCCAAATGTACAACGCTTATCTCATCCAGCCCGTTTCGTTTGCCTCGTAAAATCCCCGACTTCATCCTTCTTCCTTATGAGAGTAAGCAAAATGGCAAAAGGTATATCGGCTGTAGTTTCCGTAACTATATCCAGCGTATCGTAATTCACCGTACCTTTGTTGTTAGAATGCTGGATATTAATATTTTCCAAGCCGGCAGTATTGTTTGAGTTAACCTGAAGAGTGGAATTGTTTCCAATAACTTTGGCAGTAAAACTATCAGCTGCTGCATACAAGATAGCGCCGTATTTAGAAACCGATTTCATTTATCGGGCGGGTGAAAACGGCTCATTTGATTATTGGAGCTTAGCTTAAAATAGTGGGCCAGATTACCTCGCTAAGTTTCGGTTATTTGCGTCTAATAAAGACGGTCGTTATTATCAAGACTGTTTGTTTATATAAGAACTTGCCCTTTTGATTCCCTCTTCAATCTTGTCTAAATCATAAACAAGAGGACCAAATGATATTCTGACGGCATTTGTCATAGTTTTACCAAAACCCCAACCGGGTACAAATAATACTCCGGCTTCTCTCAATACCTTGTCTACAAATGTAGCGCCATCCAAGCCTACGTTGATGCAGGTATACAGACCTCCCTGCGGGGTAAAACACGGGACCGCCATGTGTTTTGTTATCGCCTCAACCGTACACCCAGCAGCTTTTTTATAGTCGGCGGAAGCCTTAGCTAAATATGGCATGAGGGTGTTGTCATTAATAGCTTCATTTAGGTAACTTTCCAGAGCCATTTGATGCAGTGTGTCAGGAGAAAGTATGGTCGAGGATTGGACCGAATCAAGTGATTGAACTATTTCTTCACTCGCCTCTATCCATCCCAGACGTCGCCCCAAACTTCGGCTCCACTTGGAATTGGAGTGGACAGTCAAGAAATTATCGGTCGGACCCCAAGAAAAATAGTCGGGCACCTTATCAGTAAAAATTATATCTTTATATGCAAAATCAACTATAAGGGTCCCTCCTATCTTTGTTACCGCTTCGTGCGCTGTCTCTACAAAACTATGCGAGATAATTTGCGATGTGGGATTGTCGGGAGACGCCAGCAACACTACTTTAGGCCTTTCTTTATGTATATAACTAGCAAACTCTTTAATGTACTTGTCGGCATTGTATGACCAAGTTGTGACGTCAACTACCGGAAAGCGGATTATCTTGGCATCGATGACGGTAGTAATCTGTGATGGATAATTACAATACGAAGGATCGGGTAGCAATACTTTATCACCCGGATCCAATAGAACACTCATGAGATCAAATAATAGTTGAGTAGAATTGGAACCTATTGTTATATGGTGGGGCTCCAAACCGGTGACCTTGTAAACGTGCTTTTCATACCTGACCAGTGCTTCCTTGCACCCCTGCATGCCGGAAGTCGGCGAATAGCCTCCTGATTTATGCATAAGCTCGTTGTCACTGATAATTGCTTTATATGCTTTTTTTAGTCCGTAAGGTGCCTGGTGATTCACCCAGCCTCCGGCAAAAGATATAACATCTTCTTGACGGAGCCCAATGGTTTGAAAATAGGTCGGGGCGGCATACATCATTATCTGACGCACAGGCGACATTTTCCTTTTATAGCTTTGGGATTTTATTGATAGATTGGGCTTCATAACGTCCTTCTTTGGGGGTGTAGAATCATGTCAGAGGTGGCTTAAACGCTGTTTGAACTTTCCCGTTCATAGTGATCCGTCCCCATCATATAGGCTTGGTTCCCAAGCCTGAGCATTTCGCAGAGAAAGTTTGAGACTAGAAATTACTGCTTTGTAATAAAAAGGCCAGCCTTCGAGCGTTCGATTATAAAAGCCTAAATTCTTCAAAACTTGCCTTTTAGTCTCGTCGAAACCCATAATTTCTAGAATGTGGATCCCATTTTCGCGACATTTCTTTAATCCGGCCGCAATCAGAGGAGTTATTACGCTTTTGTCATTGTTGAGGACTTGGAGGTCTACCAGCCTCATTCGAGTGAGTTCGAATTGAGGATTATCTTGACGCTGAAAGATTCCATAACCGGTAATTTCCGAGTTTGCTTCAAATACAAAAATCCACGCACTATTTGTTTTTAGTGCGTAATTAAAATGCCAACTGAGATCTTCTTTGGACCTCCCCGCTAATAACAAATGACTGTTTTCAATCTTTAGTTTCTCCCAAAATATGTCAAAACGTTGATCAAACAAAGATATGAGCTTCACTTGTGTTGGAATCGGTTGGGTGTCTCGAAAACTGGTTGTCAGTCCTAAAAATAGGCCGAGAGGAAAGCCAATATACCGAGATAATGGAATGTTTTTCCTTTTTAGGAGGCTTGAGATAAAACCTATTGGTTCAGTGATAGAAAATAGAGTCGAGTCGTAGTTTGTTACCGGTATTTTGTGTGCTTGAAAAAGGAGAAATGCCGGGCCCGATTCCTTTCGAGAAGTGGTGGTAATTAATAAATCGGCATGTTTTTGGGAAAAATATTTTGCAATGAGAGTGATTGAAAAGTTTCTATATTCGGGTTTAACGGCCCAATCGCAAGCGATAAGTGCGTTTATAGGTTTTCTATTGAACCAATATGTGGCTGGAATATTTCCGAAACATCCTACGATATGCTTACCATCCTCGAGAACCCAACCGATAGGTGGGGAACTCTTAAAAAATGATAAGGACGGATTGTTCTCATACCTAAATCTATATTCTTCCTCGGTTTTTGGCACCAACCCGTTGTCTTTTAGTACCTTGGCGATTCCATCATAATCTGCTAATGTGGCTTCACGAGTAAGAGGCATCATGGCTTCGAAATATCCTGTATGGGTTTGAAACTGGGGGAACATACGTCGTAAATATGATCGAGTTAATGTGGTTTCCACGTTCAGGAGAGCTATTTTACTAGAAATTGCAGTGTAATATGAAAGCAACGTAACAAACAATTTCAATCATAAGAAGCCAAATGCGGCGATGCAGAGCAGGAGGGCGGTTTCAAGTCCCAAGTGCAAAAAGTGCAGCATGATGCTGCTTAAAGTCGAACGCATCAGGTGT
>JAQBTX010000016.1 GCA_027624795.1 bacterium
ATGTTATTCCTCCCATAATTAAACTTGTTGTGACTCTTTTTATGACTGAATCAAAACGACGTCCTACTCCTACGACAAACATATATGCTCATCTGAAAGAAGCCATTATCCTTTTTGTAAGGAATAAAGAGCTACGAATCCTGAGCCTTGCATCGATGATTAGTTATGCAATTTCTGAATCTCGTTATCAATTCCGTTCTGCATTTGTCGCACTCCTGTGGCCAGTATGGGCAATTGGAATATCTACAATGCTATCAAATGTGGGTGCAGCATTAAGTTTTTACTACAGTGGAAAAATCATAAACAAATTTAAAGAGCATCTCTCAATTGTCACAAGTGACATTCTTAGTCATATAATAGATTTTGTAGCACTTCTTTTCCCAAATATCCTGTCCCCCCTTCTGCTTTCAAGCACTTCTCTTTTTTTTGGAGTGGACACGGTTGCACAAGGATCACTCTTTCAGAAACACTTCTCCGAACATCAGCGTGCAACAATGGGATCGCTAAACGCTCTTGGGGGGAGTTTAATGCTTGCAGTTTTTGCATTTGGACTTGGATTTCTCGCAGATCAGATTTCACCATTGAAAAGTTTACTCTTTTTCCAAGTTTTGGCACTCATTCCTAGTATCATGTTCTTTACCATATTTTGGAGGCAACAAAAATCTTGATATAATGCATTAGATTGATCTACGAAGAGTACCACTCAAGATGGAGATTATTAAAAATAATATATGACCACATTCAACAAACTCACCCCTGAAGAAGAACGGGTAATACTCCGAAAAGGAACTGAAATGCCCTTTTCTGGGAAATATGACGATTTTAAACAACCTGGCACTTATGTATGTAAACGCTGCAATGCTCCACTCTATAAATCGGCAGATAAATTTGATGCTGGTTGTGGCTGGCCCAGTTTTGATGATGAAATTGAAGGCGCGGTTACAAAAACCTCTGATGCAGATGGAAGACGAACCGAAATTACCTGTGCCAAATGCAATGGTCACTTAGGCCATGTGTTTACCGGTGAACAATTCACCAAAAAAAATACACGCCATTGTGTAAATTCAATATCTTTACAATTTATCCCCGATCATGAATAGTAAAAAAGCATATATTGCCGGCGGGTGTTTTTGGGGTATGGAGGAACTTTTTCGCAAACAACCAGGAGTGATAGATACTGAAGTTGGGTACATGGGTGGAGAAAATGCGAATCCAACGTATGAAAATCACTCTGGTCATGCAGAAGCTCTAGAAATTACGTATGATGCAGACAAAACAAATTTCAAAGCCATCCTCAATTTCTTCTTTTGCATACATGATCCAACGACCGTAAACAGGCAAGGAAATGATTTGGGAAGTTCATATCGATCTGCAATCTTTTATCAAAATGATGAAGAGAAAAAGGAGGCTGAGCATATGATACTGAAGGTGAATGATTCGGGAAGATGGCAACAGCCGGTGGCAACCACACTTGAACCTTTCAAAGAATTTTACCCCGCTGAAGATTATCATCAGGACTATTTAGAGAAAAACCCCGGTGGCTACACATGTCACTTTGTACGATTTGGGAGTTATTGAAAGTAAGGTAATTTTGTATACTCATTTCACTCATGTCATACACTGTATACATTCTCCACTGCGCCGATGGCTCATATTACACCGGCATTACGACCGATATGGAACGGAGGTTAAAAGAGCACAATGGAGAAATAAAAGGTGGTGCCAAATATACACGTGATCGAAAACCAGTAACTTTAGCATATTCTGAAGAGTGCTCAAATCGAAGTTCTGCAACCAAAAGAGAGTATGAAATCAAACACCTCAATCGAGAAAAAAAGAAGGAGCTTATTAACCTACAAATAAAACAGTTAATTTCTCCCCTATGACAATGTGTGCATCAAGCAGCATTTTTGATCCGTGCAATACATTCTTCTTTCCCGAGTATTTCCATAGATTCATTGAGTGGTGGAGTGATTTTTTTGCCACTTAGGGCAATGCGAAGAGTCATGAAAAATGTACTAAATGGTACCTTTTCTGCTGTGGCTAAATCTTGGAGTTTTTCACCGATTACATCTGCTTTCCATTCAGATATGGCTTCGAGAGTTTGCGTGACTTTTTCCAATAATTCTTTTTGATCACCCAGTTCTTTTTCATAGGTTGTTGGTGGTTCAAATAACATTCCCGCAATATTCCAATAATCACTGAGTTTTTTCATACGCTCTCTCACGAGTGGAATTGATAGATTCAGAATATTTAAATCTAATTTATTCTCCTTATATAATTCTTGAATCTTATCTCTTAAATTATCATTTTTTAATTTCATTATGTATTGCCCATTCATCCATTCCAGTTTGGTAATATCAAATACTGGTCCTACCGGCTGAATTCGCTCAAGAGTAAATACTGATGTGAATTCCTCTGCATCAAATATCTCTTTTCCATCGGGGTGTGACCAACCCATAAGTGCCAAGTAATTGAGTACCGCCTCTGGCAAAAATCCCTGCTCCAAATACCAACTTGCCCACACGGGATTTTTGCGCTTAGATAATTTGGATTTGTCGGGATTTCGAAGTATTGGAAGGTGAGCAAAGAAAGGGAGGTCCCAACCAAAGGCTTGATACAACAGGACATGTTTGGGAGTTGAGGAAATCCACTCTTCGGCACGGATAACATGTGATATTTTCATGAGATGATCATCAACAACCACAGCCAGGTGATAGGTTGGGAATCCATCTGACTTCATGAGTACCTGATCATCGAGGTTGTTCGTATTGATTGCAATCTCACCACGGATCATGTCAGTAAATACTACCTCGGTGTCAGCTGGAATATTGAGACGAATGACATAGTTTGCTCCGCTATCAATCTCACGCTTAACTTGATCCTGTCGCGCAAGGCAATATTTATCATAACGAGGAACAAGTTTTTTAGCCTGCATTTCGCTTCGTACGCTATCGAGTCTTTCTTTAGTGCAAATACAAAAATATGCGTGCCCTGAAACAATAAGATCTTCAGCATGTTTCTTATAAATATCAAGGCGATCAGATTGTCTATAAGGAGCATAGGGACCACCTATATCAATAGTCTCATCGGGAGCAATATTATATGCTCGAAGGGTAGACAATATTTGATTCTCTGCACCTTCTACCAATCGAGTTCTATCAGTATCTTCTATACGGACTATAAACTTTCCATTATGTTTTCTTGCAAAAGTCCAATTGATATATGCAGAATACAGATTACCAATATGTAAATCTTCTCCAGTTGGAGATGGAGGGATGCGAGTGCGTATCATATGTGATAGTATACATTACATGACGCGTGAAATTGATTTTAAATACTGTCCCAAATGTGCTGCACCTTTATTGAAACAAACTCCTATATTACTGATATGTAGCGCATGTGATTTACACTTCTATATAAATCCACGCGCAACCAATGCGATCATATTGCAAAACAGTAAGAATCAACTATTACTTACAAAACGCAAATTTGATCCTCATGCGGGAAAATACGATCTCCCCGGAGGATTCATAGATATTAATGAATCTGTTGAAGAATCTGTTATAAGAGAGTTAAAAGAAGAGTTGAATATAGATATGAATAAAGATGATATTGAATATCTAGGATCATGCACCGATACCTATGAGTTCAAAGGTGTGGGATATTACACGGTAGGAATGATATATAAAGCTCTGGTAAAAGATGACATTATCATAACACCATCTGACGATGTAGAAAGCACGTTATGGGTAAATATGAACGATATACCTTACGATGATATTGCGTTTGAAGGAGTAAAAATCTTTATGAAGTCTTATTTCTCTTCCACAACCTAACTCCTCCATATACACCAAAGATAAGAGGCATTAACAATATCGTTGCATATTTGTACACTTGTTCTATATCATCAGAAAACTGTGGCAATGGATATATAGTTACCGCTCTCCTTCGTATGCCACTCAGTGCTCCATCTGAAGCATAGTTATTCAAAAGATTTAAGACAAATTCAATATTTTGTGACTCACGACTTAAGAAATTGTTCTGGATAAATCGAGAAGAGCCAATGACGGCAAGCTTTCCTGATTCAGATATGTCTGATTCTGCTGCAAGAATATAGGTATTAATATCTTCGTCGCGAGGATCAACGATGCTTTGAGGATTTAAGTTGAGTGCTCCCGATTCTACCCATGAATCCGGAGAAGATTGTGCCAAATATCGCACATTTTCAGATTCAGAAAGGGTTAGGGCAGATCCCCATGGAAATGTTATTCTACTGATTCCTCCAGTGTAATTTGTTTCAGTATTTACATCGGGAGTCCATGCCCAAAATGGATAGGGAAGAAACAATGAAAATCCACCTGAACCTACATTTACAAATTCAGATCGTGGTGAAAGAACCAGATTATTTTCTACAGTGATGCCATAAGTACTTATGAGACTTATGAGATCCTCATCGCCAGGACCTGTTTGTAAGGAATCATCTATAGATACACCGTTTACAAATACAAGTGCTGATCCAGTTTGTAAGTAGACTTTAATACCTTCAATTACTTCTGGTGAAAAGATATTTTCTGCAGTGTCGACAATAATGAGAGTATCTATATTGGATGGAATAATAAACGGTTCGGCCACTTCGTCAAGTTCTTCAAACTCAGATTTAGGCATCGGAATTATTTCAGTTACAAATTGACTCCCTGCAATTTGTTTGAAAATTCCCATTTGGTCAAGTTGTGGATTTAACCCTTCTTCAGTTCCAATGATTCCTATGGTAGGAATTTTTGTATTGGTAAATGTGTAAAGAGATGACGAGATGTTGTATTCTAAATTCTCGATGTCAAATGGTTCAGAAACTGGTCGCTCCTCTTCACCGATTGTGAGCGTTACTCCAAAATATACTTGTGTAAGCGATACTTCATTTTGATCTTGTTCACGAACGGGAATACCCACTATTCCGATTTGAGCTAATTTTTGGACTAACTCAGGTTGCTCTGTTGGGTTAAATGAAACTTCAGTAAATTGTATTTTTCCACTTGCGCGGTCATATTCGCGAAGTAAGTCGATTACATCTCTGACTATAGGAGTTACCCGTGGGGGAAGGTTATTTGAGGTATAGAGCGTAATTATTGTGGGTAATTCAAGTTGACGTAATATTTGTTTACTACTTTTGGAAAGGGTATAGGCAGCTCCTTTTGAAAGATCGAGTCGAAGGGTGACAAACGATAAGAGTAAGTGTGTTGCCACAAATAGGGCAATAGCCCCAAGCAGTATGGTTTGTTTGGTATACCGATACAAATTAAGTGAATGAACGATGCTTCCGGTTTTTGCTAAAACCTTCAAGCTTTCGCGAATGCTCTGTTTGATGTGTGATAATTTCAATTTCATATTAGTCGCGTCGTTCTAACGTAGTAATAGTAAGAAATAAACTTAATGCGGTTATGTTCACAAAATAAAGGGTAGAACGAAGATCAATAATACCTTTTATAAAACTCTGCATCTGGGTTACGGGGCTAAAATATACCAACAAACTCTGCACTTGCCCAGAAACAATACTTCCCATAAAGTCGGTTGCAAACATGATGAGAATAAAAAGTGTCAATACAGAAAAGAGGAATGAAACTACTTGATTTTCAAATCGTAATGAGAAATAAAGCCCAATACTTATGAAGCTTGCTGCAACCAACAATGCTCCAAGATACGCTACCAACAGTTCGGGAATATAAAGCTTGGCTCCCAGTTGATTAGTGAGTGCATAAAGAGATACCGGAAGTGCGACAGTAAGAAGAAGAGATGCACCTACTACCGTAAGACTTACTAAAAATTTTGATAGAACAATCTTCAATTCAGATACTGGCAAACTCAAAAGTACTTCGATTGTATTGGTGCGCCGCTCTTCGGCAAACATGCGCATGGTTATTGCAGGAATAAAAATCATAAAAAGCCAGGGAAGTACGTCGAAAAATGGGCGCATTGATGCTGATCCAATAACAAAGAGATCTTTGATAAAGAGAAAATTTGCAAACACTGCAAACAGAATGATCACCATATATCCAATAGGATTATTAAGGTAAAACTGGAGTTCTTTTTTGAATAATGCTTTCATATTTATTTTATTGTCATTCTGATCCCGCTTAGCGGGAGAAGAATCCATGTATTTAAAATACTGGATCCTTCGTTTCACTCAGGATGACACATGTACTATTACCCAACTAATTTCTTAAATAATGCTTCTACACTTCCTTTTCGTTTTGGTTTTTTATCATCATATACCAATTCACCTTTATTGATGATAATGAGTCTGTTTGCCACATCTTCTACTTCAGAAAGAATATGAGTAGAAAACAAGACAATTTTCTTTTTTGAAATTTTTTTAATTAATAGTTTGATTTTTTCTTGCTCAATAGGGTCTAGGCCCGAAGTGGGTTCATCGAGGATGAGAATGTCTGGATCGCCGATGAGGGCCGCTGCAAGTCCTACCCGTTGACGGTATCCTCGAGAAAGTGAGCTGATATGCGAATGTATGCGATCGGTCAGATCTACCTGCTGTGTAATCGTATCAATCTCATCACTTGCTATTCCTTTCACTTCCCCCACAAACAAGAGGTATTCATCCACCCTCATGTCCTCGTAAAGTGGATTATTTTCGGGAAGATACCCAATGGAAGGAAGTAATTGAAGTCGATTATGTATTGGATCAAGATTAGAAATAGTTATGGTGCCGCTTGTTGGCTTTATAAGTCCCATGAGCATGCGCATGGTGGTCGTTTTCCCGGCGCCATTTGGGCCTAAAAATCCGATTATATCGCCCTTTTTTGCTGAAAACGATACATCTTTCACTGCTGTTAATCCGCCAGCCGGCGGACCAAATTGTTTCGTAATATCACTGAGTTGTATCATATGGTAGCTTCTCTTTATATCATTCCATGCCGCTCATTGCAAGAAGATCTGGGCGTTTGGTTTTGGTTTCTTCGTATGCTTTCTTAATGCGCCATTTTCGTATCTCTTCGTGATTGCCTGAAAGCAAAATCTCCGGAATGCCTTTCCCTTCATGCTCCTCTGGTCGGGTGTATTGAGGGTATTCAAGAAGTCGCACATCTAAACTCGTTATGGATTTGAGCGTTTCAGTTTCTCCCACAATAGTTTTCAATTCGCGTAGTGGAACAGTGAAAAAACTTTCTTCAGTAGTTGCTTCACTTTTTTTTAGCACGCCAGGAAGAAGACGCACAAGGGAATCAACTATAACTGCGGCTGGTATCTCACCGCCAGTGAGTATAAAATCTCCAATCGATATTTCTTCGTCTATGTGACTCATGATTCGCTCATCAACTCCCTCGTAATGACCAGCAATGATGATGATGTGATCAAGTTTTGAAAGCTCTTGCGCCTTTGCTTGATTGTATGGGTTACCCTTCGCAGAAGTAAGTATAGTTTTTGAACCTTTAGTATTGACTGCGCTGATGGCCTCACTCAGGACATCAACCCTCAATACCATTCCTGCTCCCCCACCATACGGGCGGTCGTCTACTGTGCCATGAGTATCTTTAGCAAAGTCACGAAGCTGTATTATTTCGATCTTAACGACATTTTTCTCTTGTGCGCGTTTGATGATACTTTCATTTAAAAAGGGAAAAAGCATGTCAGGAAAAAGCGTAATGATAGTAATTTTCATTTCTCTATTTTACAATACGAGAACATGAAACATATCGTATTATTCCTTATTCGAGTCTATCAAAATACGTGGCCTTTCTCTGGCACTGCATGCAGATTTCTACCCACTTGTTCACACTATACTTATAGTGCAATAGAAAAATATGGTTTAATAAAGGGCGGATGGATAGGGATAAAGCGAATTTCCCGCTGTCATCCGTGGAGTAACAATGGCTTCGATGAGGTACCATGACTTTCCCTTCTTGACATTGTGCATATCCTCCCTTATTCTAAATATATATGTTTAAAGATTTAACGAAATTCGATACCCATCGAACTACTAACCAAGCAATTGGCTTTTATATTGCTTACCTTATTGGGACCATGTTAGTCGCCATGATTGCAGCAGGAATATTTGGTGCAGGAGCATCGGATGGCGATGCATTTGCAACCGGTGTTCGGATTGGATCAGCAGCAGCAATACTTGTATCAGTAGGATTGGCTTATATGGTTATTCAAGGTCGTAAACTTGGTGGGAACTTTAAATATATTCTCATTGGTCTCCTTGCGGGAGTACTTGCTTATCTTGGTGGTGGTCTTTTGGGACTTATCCCTGTGGCATACATGACCACGGTAAAAAAATAAGAGAAGGATAAAGCGAGTATACTAACTTCATGAGCAAACTCATATCTGTATTGGTTTTTCTCACGATAGTTGTCATAAACTTCGTTCCTGTGAAAGATACAGACTTTGGATGGCATTACCGCTGTGGTGTAGAGCTTCTACAAGGAAATCCATGTATGTCAAATACCTTTTCTTATTACTTGGCAGACTATCAAGCGTATTACCCAAGCTTCCTATTTGATGCTCTAACAGCATTTACGTATGATGCAATTGGATTTAACGGATTATCTTTTTATTATGCTCTCATCATGGTGGGAATTTTTTACCTTATTTACCTTATGAGCGGTAAAAAATTATTGGCGTCAGCGCTTGGATACTGTTTAGTGCTCTATCTTTCAGAAGGAACCCTTGGAATGGGATGGCGACCACAAATAGTCACCTATGGACTCTTTATATTTGCATATTATTTTCTTTCACATCGACCTTTTACTATAAAATTTTTGACGTATCCGATCCTTATGCTTTTTTGGGTAAACACACACAGTGGGTATTTTATAGGAATTATATTGTATGGACTCTATGGATTAGCGAGCTTTATATATGCTGTATGGAAAAAAATATCATGGAAATCACTTGGATTAATTTCTCTTATAGGATTAGGCTCCATACTCGCTACATTTATTGGGCCTTTTGGGTGGAAGGTATATGTTGAACTCTATAGGCATATGGTGGCACCCATGAATACGATGATAGCTGAATGGGTAGCACCAAGCCCCATGATTATGATATTTATCATAATGATATATCTAATAACTGTAGCACTTCAAATCATCCGAAAAAAAACATCAGCGTTTCAACTATTGACCCTTACCGTGCTTGGAATAATGACTTTTATGGCAAATCGAAATACTCCTCTTTTTTACACCATTGCACTTGTCCAATTACTTCCCTTACTTCCGAATTTCAAAAAGAATATCAGTCCTCTTTTGTTACCTGTTTTTATTGCAATTTTTATGGCCACTGCAATCATACAAATTCAGTCGACTGTCTCATTTAATAAAAGCTGGGACGCGTACTGTACTCGTTATCCCTGTGACGTACTAAATAACTACCCACAACTCTCTGGAAATATATATGTATCCTATGAGTATGGTGGGTTTATGATCTGGCAAAAACCCAACAGTAAAGTATTTATAGATGGGCGCATGTCTGCATGGGATAATGGTTCAGGAGAATATGCCTATCAAACATATTTAAAGATTCTTCAAACACAACCAGGGTGGAATGAACTCCTCAAAGAGTACAACACAGACTACCTTCTTATTGGTCAAGGAACATTTTTAGATTTGCTTCTTGATAAAGAAGCTAAAGAATACGGATGGGAAAAGGTCTATGAAAACGACGCTCATGCGGTGTTTAAAGATATCGAAATTAATCCTCCCCAACGGGACTAAGAATTTGAATCTCTTTATTCTCATATACAACAGTGAGAAACGAATAAGAAAGAGGCTCCGTACTTCCATCTTGTAGAGAGACGACGATAAAATGTATATCGTTTTCTTTTATAAATACCTCCGCTTCACTTTCTGGTAATAATCCTGAATAGAACGCATTCGCATTATTGACCTTATTGTCATAATCTGGAGTTTGATCTTTAATGCCAAAGTAAACATGCTTGCCTGTCTGCGCCGGGATGTAACTTGAAAGGGGGGAAAGAGCTAGAACTCCATCTTGCTCACTCCTTTCAAGAAAGTCAAAACTCTCTTTGAATGACAAAGGAATATAAAACCAAATACTGTTATTTTCAACTTCAGCGATCCTTTTATTAAAGATGTAAAAAGAGGTAGGAAGAAACATCGTTAATGAAATAATCATTATGAATATAGTTACTATTAGAGACTGGTTAATTTTTTCTTTAAGAAACAGCATAAACAGTATCGCCATGGGAAAAAGTAAGCCACTTAAATATAACCGACTGATTCCAAATGGAAGTAGTGACAAGATGAGCGATACCATAATCCAGATATTGAGAAACCATACAAGTGATGATTTTTTAGGTAAAAAAAGTTGGTAGACAAATAACATAATAAACAAGCCATACCCAAGCACTAATGACACGAGAGAAATTGGTTGAGGTTGATAGCTCGTGAGTTCAGAAAATCCAGAAGTAAGAAAGTGCCAGGTGTACAGAATTGTTGGTGGAATAATCAAAAGAGAAAATAGTCCTAAATATATAAAGGGGTATTTTTTATTGATTTTTATATAGGTAAAAAGAGTGAATAATCCAGCTATTAATAAAAAGCTCAGCAACCTATATGGATAGATAGGAATAAGAAGTAAGAATGTTGCAACTGAAGCAAAAAGGTGTTTTTTTGTCTTTTTCTCTATTGATAGATAATAAAAGACCAGAGATGAAGTATAGAGAAGAGCGGCGATTGCCTCATGAGGTTTCTGAAATGTGCTTAGGAACGTGACTCCCGGTATACTCAAATCGGCAGACATTCCTAACGGAGAAAAAAGAAAACCAAGTCCACCACCAAGTGAAATGATAAGTAATGCATAAAGTGAATGAAGAGATTTTTTTAATAGTAATTTGCTTAATAGAAGTATTCCCGTAGCTAATAAAATGCCGCAAACTATGGCCAATACATGGTACAAAAGAATAGTATTTATTTTTGGAAAGAGGATGGCTGAAATAGTATAGAGAGGATATATGAAAGTTGGTTTAATTTGCTCTGTCGTATTTATATTTGATAAAAGAAGACTCTTTTCCTTTTGTGCCAATTTTATAGTGGCAAAATAGTTATTGATATCCCAAGGGTCAAACCAGGAAGCCTGACCGGAATATGAATAGCGTTCAGGTGTATTTTGTAATCCGTAATAATGGGGGTAATAATTGATAAATAAAATGACACCAAGAATTAAGATAAACATCATACTAGTAATAATTCCCACTGCCCTTTTTCCCATACGTTTATTCTATACATTAATATTGCATGTTAGAATAGCTACATGAAGCATAAAGTTATTATTGTCCTTCCCGCATATAATGCTGAAAAAACACTCTTAAGAACCCTTCGCGCTATACCAAAGGGAGTAGCGCACGAAATCATATTAAATGATGATGGCTCAACTGATAGAACAGTGCGACGTGCAAAAAAATGGGGAATAACTACCTTTCAACACACATCTAATCGCGGTTATGGAGCGAATCAAAAAACATGCTATAACCTTGCGCTCGCTCGCCATGCAAGTATTATCGTAGTACTCCATCCAGATTTTCAATACGACCCACAAATCATTCCATACCTTGTTGATTTTATTAAAGAGGATTATTTTGATGTTATGCTTGGATCACGTATTAGAACACGTCAAGAGGCGCTTGCGGGTGGCATGCCTCTCAGCAAATACTATACGAATCGCATATTGACGTTTATCCAAAATATTGTAACAGGACAAAATCTTGGAGAATGGCATACGGGCTTACAGGCTTATTCGAGTAAAGTTCTTAAAGCAGTACCATACGAAGCATTTTCTGATGATTTTATATTTGCAACTCAAATGTTTTTAGCCTCTTCAAAAAAAGGATTTCGTATGGGCGACATTCCAGTACCTGTTCGTTATTTTCCCGAAGCATCGAGTATCAATTTCAATCGGAGTGCACGCTACGCTCTATTGACATTATATGAAACTCTCAAATATCTTATTAAAGCCAATCGTTCATAAGAAACATAAATACCAATCCTACTGATAGGAGAAGAATAACAATCATAACTCCCATAAATGCCAGTGGTGCATCTTGAAAGGGTAAAGCAACGTTCATGCCATAAATACTTGCTATGATGGTAGGAATCGTGAGAATCACCGTAACTGCGGTAAAAAATCGTATAACTCGGTTCGTATTATTGGTCATGATGGTTGAGTAAGCATCGCGAATGTTAACAATGCTTGTCAGATTTTCTTTGGTAATTTGAATAAGCTGGTCATTGTTTAAAAATATATCTTCTATTAAATCTCTGTCCTCTTCATACAACTTTATAAATTTGTGAGACAACAAATTTTTTAACACGGCATTGGTGCGTACAAGCGCAAGATGAAAATCGTTGAGAACGCGCTCGTATTCTACAAACTGGGTAATATCTTTATTGTTTATCCTTTCAAGTTCATATGAACTACTTCGAGTCTCTCGACTCATCGTGTGAAGATATGAATTGTATGAAGTATTGATTACCGTGAAGATCTGTAGAAAGAGCTTAGTTTTTTGAGTTGTATAAAATGTATTTCGGTCTAAAAATCCATCAAGCAGGGGAGATTTTTCTTTGGTTATTGTAATAAGTATTTGGTCTTTGAGAATAAAGAGAATCGGAGAGGTAGTTATCCGATGAAGTCGAGAGAAAGGATATCTACTAAAGATATATGTTCCTCCATCCTCTACTTCAAGTCTTGGTACCTCATATTGATCAGTTGCGTCTTTAAGGAGTCCTTCATCAAGTGAATATTTTTCAACAAGTTCGGCTAGCTCATCGTCGGTGGGCTCTTGTACATGCACCCACGACCCTACTCGAAAGGCATCGAGTGTTTGGAGTTTTTTATCTCTTAAATTTCGGTAAAATATGGTTATCATATTTGCTATTATATCTTGTCAACCAGAATATTATTTAAATTGGTAACGATGATTATATATATCTACTTTTGATTCGATAAACGTTACCCCCTCTGCTTCAAGTCGCGCGCGCTGTACTGACGGTCCGCCCATTCCATAGTTTGATGCCAGCGACCCATCTGCCATAACTACCCGGTGACATGGAACGTGCGGCCAGGTAGGATTCTTGTGTAATACCTGCCCAATAGCACGATACCCTTTGGTATTTAGTTTTTTTCCGATATCTCCATACGTGGTCACTTTACCTTTTGGCACGTTCTGTACAATTTTGTATACGCGTTGTTGCAATGACATAAAACAGGTTATTAATTTGATATGGTTCTGGCTAATTCACTCATTTCTTCTGTACTCATCTTTATAACTGGCGTAATTGCAAAACCCTTCAAAGAATCTCCCCATTGTGGTAATACATGAATATGTGCATGCGGCACTTCATTCCCAATAGTCAAGAATGAGATATATTCAGCTTTAAGCGTTTTTTGAATTTTTTCTCCTACTTTTTTAGCTATTTCCCAATATTCACCAAATTGCGGCACATCGTACACCCATCGATAGTGTTTTTTGGGAATAACTATTGCGTGCCCTTTCACACGAGGAAATATATCGAGAAATGCCAAATAATCTTCATCTTCATAGAGTGTATAGTTTGGCAGTTCACCTCGAACAATGTTACAAAAAATACACGCAGATAAATCTGTCATAAGTATAGTTACTATACACCATACTCAGAATCTTGACAATCTGAAGGGATTCTGTATGATAGGATAAGAAGATCAATAAAGCATTTAATATTTATACATATAAAAATGAAAATACATATACCAGCTGATGTACCTCAAGTAATGCAAAGTGTCTACGAAGAAAATTACAAAACTATAACCCACGATACTGGTCGACTCATGTTATTTGCCGGTGATCAGAAAATCGAACATTTAAATATTGATTTTTATGGAGAGGGTATTTCACCAGAAGATAATGATCCGGAGCATATGTTTAAGATTGCAAGTCAAGCAAGGATTGGTGTTTTTGCTTCACAGCTTGGCCTTATTGCTCGGTACGGTTCAGATTATAAAGATGTTCCTTATTTGGTAAAAATGAATTCAAAGAGTCATTTGATCGGCAAAGACCAGCGTGACCCCATAAGTGCTGCATGGTATGACATCGAACAAATTGTAGAATTTAAAGAAAATAGTGGACTTAATATTTTAGGAATTGGATACACGCTTTATTTGGGTTCAGATTCTGAACCTCAGATGCTTACTGAAGCAGCACAAGCAATCTATGAAGCACATCAACATGGGCTTCTTACCGTAGTTTGGTGTTACCCTCGAGGTGTTGCAGTGCCCGATGAAAAAGATGCCCACCTTATAGCAGGTGCTGCTGCAACAGCAGCCGTATTGGGAAGTGATTTTATAAAGGTAAACCCACCAAGTAAAGATGGAAAAGCTGATGCCACACTTTTCAAAGAAGCAACACAAGCAGCTGGAAGAAGTGGTGTGGTGTGTGCGGGTGGATCTTCTGCTACTGCAGAATCGTTTTTGCAAGGACTATATGATCAGATACATATTGGAGGAACTATTGGAAACGCAACGGGTCGCAATATTCATCAAAAACCACTTGAGGAGGCCATTCGATTTACCAATGCAACATTTGCAATAACGGTAGAAAATAAGAGTGTGGAAGAGGCGTTAGCAATTTATAACGGATAGTAACCATATGTCAAAACTTAAAGTAGGTCTTAACGGGTTTGGTCGAATTGGAAGAACGGTTACTCGCATTGCAGAAGGAAATGATTTATTTGAAATAGTTCACATAAATACCCGAAAAACCCCGAATCAGACACTTGCGTATCTTTTAAAATACGACTCAGTCTACCGAACTTTTGAAAAACAAGTGAAAGCAACCGAAGATGGAATTGAAATTGATGGTCGAACTATCACTACGAGTATGCGTGCAGATCCATCTGAAATTCCCTGGGCTGACGCAGAAGTTCAAGTAGTAATTGATGCAACGGGATCATTTACTAAAAAACCGGATCTGGAAAAGCATTTACGAGGTACCGTAAAAAAAGTTATATTAAGTGCACCAGCAACTGACGATGAAACATTTCACATTGTACTCGGAGTAAATGAACTTGATAAAAATCAAACTGTTATATCAAATGCTTCATGTACTACCAATTGTGCTGCACCATTATTTAGTGTTCTTCACCGTAATTTTAAAATCATTCATGGATATTTAACCACGGCACACGCATACACTGCAACTCAAAGTCTGCTTGATGATGCTGCAAAGTCCCCAGACCGAGGTCGCGCTGCGGCTTTAAATATTATTCCATCAACCACAGGAGCTGCAAAAGCAGTTGGACAAGTTATCCCAGAATTAAAAGGAAAAATGAATGGTATATCACTTCGTGTACCAGTGCCAACAGGTTCGTTTGTAGATATCACTGCAATAATAGAAAAAGAAACTACCCCAGAGGAAATAAATAGTATTTTCAAAAAAGAGTCAGAAGGCGCTCTGAAGGGAATTTTAGGATATGCAGAGGATGTTATTGTTTCGTCAGATATCATTGGTTCATCTTATTCGTCGATCTTTGACCCCAATTACACTGATGTAATCGATGGCACATTTGTAAAAGTATATGGATGGTATGACAATGAGTGGGGATATTCGTCCAGACTGGTTGATTTAGTTAAAAAATTAGCTCAATAATATATGTCAGATATAAAATACATCGATGATGTTGAACTAAGCGACAAAACAATCCTTGCTCGGTTTGATTTTAATGTATCTCTAAACCCCAACACATTTACTATCGCCGATGATGTGCGCATACGTCAGTCACTTCCTACCATAGAGTATTTGCTCAAGAGAAATAATAAGCTTATTCTTATGTCCCATTTGGGCAGGCCAAAGGGGGAACGTGATGTAAAATTTTCTCTTCGAATTATTTGCGAACAATTGAAAAAATATTTGCCTGATTACACTCCAACGCTGGTTGATGATTTCACCACAAATCCCCCATCATTTACTAAAGAGAATGAAATATTGGTATTAGAAAATATCCGGTTTTACCCGGGTGAAAAAACAAACGATAAAGAATTTGCCAAAAAGATGGCTGACTTAGCAGATGTATTTGTAAATGATGCATTTGGCGTTTGCCATCGTGAGGATGCGTCGGTGGTAGGAGTTACAGAATTTCTTCCCTCGTATGGTGGACTTCTTCTCAAGAAGGAAATCAAAATGCTTTCGATGGTTCTGGGGAAACCACAAAAACCATTTGTAGCAGCTATCGGTGGCTCTAAAATTGAAACCAAAATTAAAGTACTTGACCGCATGATGGAGCTTGCCGATCATCTAATCATAGGAGGAGCTCTTGCAAATACGTTTCTTTTTGCTCAAGGTATAGAGGTAGGAAACAGTTTATATGAAGCAGATAAGGTAGAGCTGGCACAAAAACTTTTGTTTAAAGCCGCTCAAAATAATACTTCAGTGTTGCTTCCTTCAGATTGTGTAGTGGGAGATGCAAAAGAACTTGAAAGAGGTGGGATGGTATGCAAGACTTCTGAAGTACCAAAAGACAAACAAATACTTGATATTGGTCCAGAAACCACGGCTCGAATTGGAACGATCATTGCAAAAGCAAATACGATAGTTTGGAACGGTCCGGTAGGATATTTTGAGAATCCTCATTATCGCCATGGAACTGATTTTATGTATTATGCTATAACCAACAATGAAGATGCAGTATCGATTGTAGGTGGTGGTGACACGTTGGCAGCGATATCTAAGAAAGAATATTTAGAAAAATTGGCACATATTTCTACCGGTGGTGGAGCCATGCTAGAATTTATTGAGAAAGGTACTTTGCCAGGAATTGAGGCGTTGAAAAAATAGGGTTTAACTTATTAGCTGTTTAGCTTATTAGAGGAATATGAATAAAATACATTCATATAAAGATTTAGTCGCATGGCAAAGAGCAATGGAGGTAGTAGTTTCGGTATATACTGTTACTAATCAATTTCCAAAATCTGAACTATACGGTCTAACATCCCAAGCAAGAAGAGCAGCGATTTCAATACCTTCTAATATTGCAGAAGGAAGATTGAGAAGAACAAAAACAGATTACATGTATAGATTATCAATAGCATATAGTTCAGGAGCTGAGCTAGAAACGCAGATAGAAATTGCTAAAAGATTACCCTTTGGTAGTACCATTGATTTCTCAAAAGTAGATTCATTATTAAATGAGGTAATGAGAATGTTAAATAAAATGATTAATAGTTCCTAACTAGCTAAAAGCTAGATAGCTAAACCCTATATATCTATGGATAAAAATCTTGCACTCGAATTTGTACGCGTTACCGAAGCTGCAGCTATAGCCGCTGCTCAATGGATTGGTAAAGGAGAAGGTAAAAAAGCAGATGGCGCGGCAGTGGAAGCTATGAGAGAAAGATTTAACAATATTGAATTTAACGGACGAATTGTAATTGGAGAAGGAAAAAAAGATGAAGCACCTGAGCTTTTTGTAGGTGAGAAGCTGGGTACTGGTGACGGACCAGAAATGGATATAGCAGTCGATCCATTGGAGTGTACTGATAGTGTGGCTTTTGGAAGATACAACGCTACAACGTTAGTAACTACCGGTCCGAAAGGGAGTCTTCTGAGTGCGCCAGATACCTATATGGATAAAATTGCGGTAGGACCTGCAGCGCGAGATGTGATAAGTTTAGATGCATCTGTTGCAGAAAATATTCTGCGAGTTGCAAAAGCCCTTGGAAAAGACGTTGGAGAAGTTACCGTATCAATGCTAGATAGACCACGTCACCAAGATATGATTCGTGAGATTCGAGAAGCAGGAGCACGTATTCGACTTGTAACTGATGGTGATGTAGCTGTAGCTGTAGCAACATGCCAAGAAGAAAATCCCATAGATATGTTAATGGGTAGTGGGGGTAGTGCAGAAGCCGTACTTGCTGCTGTTGCGGTGAAAATAATGGGAGGTCAGATTTTAGCCAGATTTAAGCCTCGAAATGATGAAGATAGAAAAGAAATGGAAGCATTGGGATTAGACGATAAAACAATTTTCACTTCAGAAGATCTGGCAAAAGGAGATAATCTCACCTTTACTGCAACGGGCGTTATTGATGGACCCATGCTCCCCGGAGTGATATTTACTCCAAAATCGATTTTGACACATTCGGTAGTAATGCGAAGTAAATCTAAAACGATTCGATACCTTACGACCTATCATCATGATGAGGAGTGATAGTTTGTCATCCCGCACTTGATGCGGGATCCAGAGTTCTTTCTATTTAATAATCTCAACAACGGTATCAGCTGGGCCAGGAGATTGGACGGTCACAATGTTTTTGTTTTTCTCTATTGAAGGAAGTTCGCTTTCCCCCACTACTTCTCCTTCACTCATCCAATAGATAGTGAGATCTTCAAACGTATTTTGATTCCAAAATGACTGCATTGTTGCTTGAGGGAAAATAAATACCATGCCATCATACGCTACGGGCTTTCGTACATGCATAAGTCCTTGTTGCCATCGCTCTGGGGTGTCTGCAACTACCAGAGTGTATTCAGTTTCTTCGATGGTCATTTTGCGGGTTTCATATCCTTCCCACAATGCTTGAGAGCTTGACCCAGATGTGTTTTGATAGATCAACAAAATACCAACTAGCAGCAATAATATTACTCCGACTTTTATACCTATTTTCATTAGGTATAATAATAACATGCCTGCAGAACTCAAAGCTCAAATAAAAGTTCAAGCGCATATTGAACAGGGTCATCATACAAATGACCAGCGCATGTGGATTGAGATGATTGTGTATAGCATTATCCTTTTGATAGTTATTTCTGGATATTACTTTGTTCAAAGCTCTTCATTTACTGGACAAACGGTTAATAGAATTGTTGCCGATCTTTCCATACTTCTCATTGGAATTTCACTCATACTCAGTAGCGTATGTTATTTCTGGAATTTTGCCGATAAGTATATTATTTATCGAAAGCATATGGGATTGGTGGGAGTGGGCTATATGATTCTCCACATTGTACTGTCTACTGTGCTTCCCAACTACGCACCATTCCCAGGGTATTATCTTACTGATGCACGCATCATGTCATTTACTGCAGCTGTTTTAGGAACTATAATTTTTGCATTGATGGGTATAGCATCAAATAGATTTGCTATTCAAGAGATAGGTCCGCAGTTGTGGCGCAAGCTTATGCGAGTTGGATTTATTGGGTTTGCTTTTACTTTGTACCATTTTAGTTCAAAAGGCATGCCCTATTGGAGCTTGTGGTTTATGGGTGAAAGTAGGTCGGTGATTCCATCTTTTGGGCTTATTGTTTTTATGTTTGGATTGGTAGTGATTGGGCTTCGAATTGCACTGTGGGTTGCAACAGCAAATAAGCACCCAGAAGTTTGATTTATGAAAATGATGTCGCAATTGCTGAACGAAGCTCGAACCTTTTTTGAACGAAATCCCGAATGGTTGCCGCGCTTCGCGCGGTAGAAACTGAACGCTCGGGCGGGCAAAAAGGAAGGGGGTTGGGGGGAAGGAATTTTTGCCCGCCCTCGCTTTCCGATTCCGATTTTTCCGCCGCCGAATTTCGTATTTCGCTTTGCGAAATGCGCCACCAATAAAAAAGGTGTTGCCCTTGTCCCTCCCGCCCATACGCGGGCAACGACAAGAAACTCCCTATAATTTGGTTGCTAAAAATCATTTTATTTGGTAGTGTAAAAATACAGATAATAACCTTATATACTATAATACTACCAAAACTTTATTTATATGACAAGCGGAAAAACCATCAGCGAAAATATCAAGAAAGCACGGGCTAAACTTGGCTTAACGCAAGACGATTTAGCCAAGAAAGCGGATATAAAATATACAACCCTTATGAAAGTCGAAAGTGGCACTGTTAATAAACCAAGCGTTCAAACTATGGCGAAAATTGCCAGAGCATTAGATGTCTCAATAGAAGATTTAATAAAATGATTGCAAAAGTTATCGGGGGGGGTAAACTATAAGTAATGTCGTAAAACTTTGAATATAATTAACTTTTAACGGCTGATGTACTTAGCCGCGATAAGGAATAAAAATATGGACAATCAAAATTTTAATCAACAGGTGCAAGACCAACCTTTACCAGAGAATACTCAAACGCCGCCAATTATGCCGGAGAGAAAATCCAAGAAAAAGATTTGGATTGTTTCTGGTATTTTTAGTGCCCTTGTTGTTATTATCCTTGCGTCTTTTTTCTATTTCAATAAAGGTGAACAACAAACACTCACGCCAATTGATACGGAACAACCGATTTCTATAAAATCCGTAATTTCAACGGAATTTGCTGAATACAAACCATACACTGTAGACATAACCCCGAATGCCGATTCTTACAGCTTACCAGTAAATTTGGGTAAAATTGAGAATAAGAAAAAATTTAATCTAGACAGCGAAGCGGAAAAGAAATTAACAGAACAAGGTTTTGTTGCTGTGCCTAGCAATTATAACCAGATTTACTCTATTTACGAAAATAATACTGAAAACGCTAGACCGAATTTTGTAACCACTGATTCTGTTTTACATACCTATCATATTCTTTATGATTATACTTTGCGGAATCTGGAAATAAACAAATTTATACCTGATCTGAAAAATCTAAATAAGGTATTACTGCAAAACGCATTAAGTCAGTATAGTAGCGTTACTGATCCTAACTTAAAATCTGCCGCTAAGAAGAATGTCGCTTACTTTACTGTCGCCTCAAAATTGCTTGAGCCCGAAACTGCGATTCCGTCCGATGTTAAAGATCTTGTAGATCGAGAATTAAATTTGATTGAAAATCATTCCGATTTCAAAAAATCGCCTATTTTTGGATACAAAGAGGATTACAGCCAATATGTTCCGCGAGGGCACTACACCAGAAACGAAGATTTCAAAAAATATTTCAAGACCATGATGTGGTACGGAAGAATGATGTTTAGAATTGAACCGCCTATAGGGATAATGGGACAACAAACTGACAAGGAAAAGGGAAGAGAGGAAACCCGCCAGGCTTTGCTGATTTCTTTAATACTCAATCAGGCAAAGGTAAACCAAGAGGATGCCTTAACGGTCTGGGATAGAATATACCAACCAACTATTTTCTTTGTGGGCAAGGCTGATGACCTTAACATTTATGACTATTTGGGGGTAATGAAAAAAGTTTTTGGAGAAAGCGTGGCTGTCAACAACCTTGCTGACGGCAGTAAAATCGATCAGATTATCGCCGATCTTAAAGCTTTGCCGGCTCCTAAAATTTCTTCATCGTTTGTTTGGGAAACAGAAGACCCCGCTAAGGTAACAAAAGGTTTTCGGTTTATGGGGCAACGTTTTATCCCAGATTCTTACATGTTCCAACAGCTCGTTTTCCCCAAAATTCAAGATTACACTGGCGGTGGGTCAAAACCATTTACCGCCGAAACAATTGAAACTTTAGATGGAGTGAGAACGGTCAGAGTTTTTCCAAGGGGCCTAGATGTGGCTGCTGTCCTGGGTTCGCAAAGAGCAAAAGAAATTCTTGACGAGGAAAAGGATTCTGCTTTTGATAAGTACGACGAACAATTCGAAAAACTCAAACAAGAATTTTTATCGCTCCCGCAAAATCAGTGGGCGGAAAATTTATACTGGAACTGGTTATATTCTCTATTGCCAACACTCACAGTAAAAGGAAATGGTTATCCGATTTTTATGCAGCAGGTTGCTTGGCTGGATAAAGATATAAATTCATTTTTGGGTTCCTGGGCAGAATTGCGGCACGATACGATTCTTTACGCAAAACAAAGTTATACCAGCATTGGTATAACAAGCGTCGGTCCCGCAAAACCGAAACCAGAAGATCGCGGTTATGTGGAACCTAATGCTGAAGTATATGCTCGCCTTGCTTCTTTGGCAAAATTCATGCGGGAAGGGTTGGAGTCGAGAAATTTATTGATTGACGAATACAAAGGCAAACTTACAAGAATGGAAGAAGTGCTTTTGACTTTGAAGGCAATATCTGAAAAAGAGCTAACCAATAAAGATTTAGAAAAGAACGATTACGATTTTATTAAAGGCATAGGCGGTACGCTTGAAGACCTCGTAACTTTTTCGGCGGCGGAAACAGAAAAAATTACTTCGGAGACGGATACAAAAATGGAAGTTGTTGCCGATGTTCACATAGACGGCAATACTGATCAAGTTCTTGAAGAAGGAGTCGGAAAACCGATGAATTTATTGGTAGTGGTAAAAGAAAGCGGTGACTTATATTTGACTTCTGGTGCGATTTTCTCGTATTACGAATTTAAACATCCGAGGTCAGATCGGCTCACTGATGAAAAGTGGCAACAAATGACTAAACCTTCCCTTCCAAGCTTTACTCAAAGTTTTACTGGGAAGTAGTACGTTTGAAGACGAAGGCGGCGTGCCAGTTTCACTGGTACGAAATTCGGCGGCGGCGGAAAAATCGGAATCGGAAAGCGAGGGCGGGCAAAAATTCCTTCCCCCCAAC
>JAQBTX010000072.1 GCA_027624795.1 bacterium
TTGTGGCTGGTTTTAGAGAAAAACCAATACCTCCTTTTTGATCTAAAACGCCTGTTGCCATTGCAATTCTGTCTGCAGCGAAACCAAAAATTTTATCAAAGATCTTTGGCTTTAGTGGAATCGGAGATACTTCTTTTTTCCAATAACACAAATCTTCCAGCAATACTTTGTTTGCTATTGGAATGGATGAAGAAGACCCATCCGGATTTGGATAAAAGAAACTCCGGGTGGGTATAAAATCGGGATCAGCCTGTAATCGTGCGCCTTCCGGTGTGCCGTCAAATGGTTTGATGGCATAATAAATCTTGGCTAAATAGCGGTCTACAGATTCGCTTATGTTCATATTTTAATTAAATTGTTTACAATATTTTTTCAAAAGCTGATAAAAATATTGAGATGATGTCTGTTAGATGAAGTATCTTAAGCTTAAGTATTATCCCATAATACGCTTCTATTTTCAATATATAACAGAAATGGTATACTATGGGCTATTAGTCCTGATAATCAACCAGCCTTTAAGCTTAACAAATTAGTTGATCATCAACCCACAACAACTATAGCTAAAGCCCTTGTAGCAGGCGCAACAAGAAAAGCAATGCTTCTGTATAGTCAATTAAGGCCTGATTTTTTAGGTCAAATTCAACAAATTGTCCAGCAGGATTTTCGAGAACCTATTAGTGTTGTAAAAGAATCAACTCCTTGGTTAAATCATTTATTTGATAGGTTCCTTCATCATGAAGCAGATGGTGTAATATCTATAGGTTCTGGTAGTGGAATCGAACTTGTCGATTTAAGAGTTAAATATCCAAAAGCGCATATCATTGGAATAGATAGTTATACTCAATATGGCGATCCTGAACTAAAAGCGAGGCACATGAATAATGCTCTATTATTTGCTATGTACTGTGGGGCTCAATTAATCCCCAATGACATTTCTTTATGCAATGCAAAGAAAATCTTGTCTCGATACTCAAGTCCTCTCGTTATTGCCCGCAATGTAGGGCCTCTGGATTCTAATGACACTTCATTGCTAGAAGCATTACCGTTATGGGCAAACGAAGTTACAGCAAATGGAGCAACTATGATGGTAACTGCACTTTCTCCTTTAGATGCAGCACTAACTCATAGAGCATTTATCAGAGCAGGTGTACCTTTTTCCCACAACATTTATGATCAAGGAAGTACTATCCTACAAAAAGGATCTCCAGAAGATTCTCAATTTGCAGTTCACGCTGTTGATCTGGGAATAGAAGCTGAATATAATTATTACTATCATTCAGCTCAATTGCTTTCTCAGAGTGACTCACATGTTTTTATGATCGGACAATAGGATTTTTCTACTCGAGTACTAATCTGACCTCTTGTAACCTCTCTCTTAATCTGAAATACTTCTTGGTATGCGTACGCACCATCATACCCTTCATTCATTACGACGGTATAGTTTACGGCATGACCTCATGTACAGAGCTTTTACCATGATCTTTTTTTGGTCAATTTTTGATGGAATATTGACCTATATGTTACCCATACTTATATCTCAGCAAGGATTTTCAAAAATTGAAATGGGATTAATATTGGGAAGCTCTTCATTTGCAGGTGCACTCTTTGATATCGTAGCCAGTAAATATATCAAGATACCTCACTTTAGAACATTGTATGCAAGTCTCTTTGTATTATCTGCAGCATTGTTGGGTCTCATATATTTAGGAAATACCATTTGGATTTTCTTACTTGCCATGGCCATGTGGGGGATATATTGGGATCTGTTTCACTTTGCTAATTTTGACTTTATCAGTAGAGCATTTCCCGAAAAAGAACATACCTCTGCGTTTGGAATACTGGGGGTATTTCAAACATTAGGATTTATTGTCGCGCCCATTATTGCAGGACTTCTCATAGGAGACGCCATTGATGATAAACCATTTCTTTTTGCGGCAGCAATGTTATGTTTAGGTTTTATACTGTATGTGGGTCTGTATATAAAGTCCCTAAAACAGGTCGAACTTCCCGGCGAAGGCTTAAAAAGACATAATTGGACTCAAGAATACCGGTTGTGGGCTGAAATTATGAAACAACTGTTGCCGGTACTTCTGTTGACGTTTCTCGTGTATGTTATTGAAGCTTTTTTTTGGACCATTGGCCCGCTTATTGCAGAAGGTGGTGAATTTGGAAACTATGGAGGCTTTTTGTTAGTTGCTTTTAGCTTTCCCTCTCTGGTCATTGGTTGGTTTGTCGGATCAATCGCAAATCGTTTTGGAAAGAAGAAAACCGCTTTATATTCTGTACTTATTGGATCGTGTCTTTTATCTGCATTTTCGCTCCTTAGTAATCCTTTTCATATCATAGTATTAGTTGTGCTTCTCTCGATATGTATTGGGTTTTCGTACCCGACACTCAATGGTGCATATGCAGATTATATTTCTGAAACAATTGCGTATGAAAAAGAAATTCAAGGGGTTATAGATCTATTCTATAATCTGGGCTGGATGGTGGGACCGGTCGCAGCAGGGATCCTCGCTCAACAGTTTGGCAACAATCAGAGTTTTAGTATCTTAGGATTATTTAGTGTAATGGTTTGTTGCATATTGATTTTCAAAATGCCAAAAAGTATACATCTTAAAGTGTAAGATTCACTTTTACTCTTCGATCTACTTTACTCGATAGGTTATACTTACGTAATCTTATGGAACAGGAACCAGGTTCAAACATTTCCTCATTAATCCACAATCGAATCATTTTGGTAGCATCTCTATTTTTCTATGTTGGTAATTTTTATGAGCTTGTCGTTGGTATTATGGAAGAAAGGTCATTTGGGCTTTTAGCAGCAGGCATGGTAGGAATGATTGCTGCAGGTGCATCTAGTGTAATAGTTGGATCTGAGCTACTTGACAGAAATAAATAATCACACCCTAACTTTTACCCTCCTATCTACCTCACACTCATCATCAGTGACATAAAGTTCTTGCGGGGTAAGTTTATAGAGTCGGTAAAAACTTTTACCTTTATGCAACGAATATTTTTTGAAACTTTTTGGAAGATGGCGAAACCAGTAAGTAAGGAGAAACTCGTAAAACACACAAGGCGCAGCCACGCTTCTGCAAAAAAGCCAATAACATATTGATTCCTTTTTTATTTTCTGTCATAGTAGATACATGGAAATTGAAAATTTCACTCCACTGCATGAGGAGATAAGTCCTTCGAAAGAAGTTCATCGTTTACTCTTTCATAAGCTATTTGTGATGTTTTTTGGCTTGATTTTTTTGGTGGGTGTTCTTATGGGTGGATGGTACCTGTATAGCAATACGGGATTGTTAGCTTCTACAAATGAGAACGAACAACCTTCTCCCGTCGCAGCAGCATCAACACCTATACCCTCGCCGTCAACCATGGTAGAACAACCACCAGTGGGGCTCGATTGGAAACGGCAACTTAATAACGAGTGTGGCGTTACGTTTTTTATACCTCCTGCAGAAGAGCCATACCTCATACCCCG
>JAQBTX010000017.1 GCA_027624795.1 bacterium
ATATTTAGTCCTTATTTCATCTATTCACGCGAAGATGGCGATGCTTCTATTCCACCCAACAACTCACTCGCTTCCACATACTGAGGTCTGAGCATAAGTGCTTGCTTTACAAATGACAGTGCTTCTTTTTGATATATCACATCTTTTGTTTCACTGAAAAGCACCGAGTTAAAAAGGGCAGTCATGTAATATCCTTGTGCATCGTTTGGAGCAAGCTTGGTAGTGTACTTCATGGTATCTGCCGCAGTTATAAGATCTTGAATATTGTGCGTTATTTGGTAATACAAATAATAATTGCGCGCTTTTGAACGCCAGTACTGAACATTTTTGAACGAGTGATCGAGAGCTTTTGCATTATATAATTTCGATTGATTTATCATGTTGGTGACCAACGAACTGTCATCTTCTGCAAATGAAGAAATAAATGCAAAGTGTGCCATATATGTTGAAAGCTTGTCTTCATAGACATGCTCATACTTGAGTTTCAAAGCTTGTACGAGTGAATGTGACGCGCTTTGATAATCTTCTGCAGCTCGTTCAGATTGTGCTCGAGCATACAGTCTGTCGGCATAATATATACGCCCTACATAACTCAAGAGCATGATGGTGAAAAGTACTATCATTGTCATTCCGGACCGATTCGGTCTGAGCCTCACGGTCGAAGACTTGATCCGGAATCCAGAAAGTTGAGATGCTGAAACGAGTTCAGCATGACACTTTTTCTTTGAATAAACTATGATCATTCCCGGAATGAGATAGAAGAATAATTGGATGGTACTGGTGGAAAAGCCAAAAAAGTTTGTTGCTAAGATACTGATGTAAGAGAGGAGAAGGCAGATACCAAAAAAGTCTTCAGTTACGTGTTCAAACCATTTTTTTCTATTTCTCAGTAACTGAGAAACTGTGGAACTAAATAAATGAAATGTACCTCCTATAATTCCTACATATCCCATAAATCCTACTATGCCAGTGGTAGCTAAATAATGAAGAAATTCATTATGTGCTTTGTTGTATACAAAATCCCATTCAGAAGTGCGACTGTGTTCTATGGGTTTGGTAAAAAAATAAGCATACGCAAAAGTTTCTGGGCCAGATCCAAACACGGGGTATTGTTTCCACAAATTTATTGCTCCTTGCCATACATAAGTCCGAATGATAAATGAGTCAGTAACATCCAAATGCTCGGGAACTTTTTGAGTAAACAGTGACGAACCAAACGTGAGAATCACTCCAGTCACAAGTACGAGAGTAGCTATGGAACCGATGATGCTGACAGATCGAATATTCTTACGAATTTTAAATGAAAAGAATAATATAAGGCCGATAGAAAGAGCAAGCGCCACGCCGTACCATGAAGATTTGGATTTGGTAGCGTACAGAGCAAAGAGGTTGAGAATCAAATATGCGAGTATTAGATATCGGTGAAGCAGTTTGGACTTGAGAGATTCATACAAAAAATACATCCCAATAAACAAATGAATCGCCAAGTATGCCCCCAGCCAATTGGGTTGTCCAAGCGTAGAAAACATACGAATATGTGGCGCAAATTGAGCAGTCCAACAACTATTGGTAAGATTTCCAGTAAAAAGAAGACACGATAAATCATACCCAAACCAACCAGGTAGAGCCCACAATATAACAAGCGCAGATGTTCCGACAGATACTAAGAGAAGTTTTTTGAGATGATCTCTATCAAATGTTTGGATAAATACAAATAAGAGTGATACATAAGCTACTATAGATACGAGCCCTCCATTCCATCTTCCATAATAGCCATAGATTGAAGTGTGAGGATCGATAGAAAAATAGGTTGAGATTCCCATCAAAACAAAAAAAATTCCAAATAAGTAAAGAACTTTTGGGAAAAATATGGTTGGCCGGTTGATCAGATAATGAAGGCTATACAATGCACCAATAATGATTGCAATTGCATATATGCCCATGATCTTGTTAAACTCAAACATCTCAGTTGTAGCAGAGCTCATGACCAGTGGAGTGAGCGCAAAGAGTGTATAATAGAAGAGTCGAATTATTCGAATCATATGTCAATTATACCCAATTTCCGAAGGCTCCGCATACCCTTCTTTTCATCATTTACTGCATTTTTTGATTTGGGAACTACCCTTACTCGAATCGGCGTAGAAGGACGTGGTGTGGTAATGCGCGAACCCAGTTACATCGGGTACAACAGTAAAATAAAAGATTATATTTTCTTTGGACAAGAGGCTAAAACAATCCTCGGAAAAACTCCTGATTTTATACAAATATCTCGCCCCATGTCGCATGCTATTATATCTGACTTTGATGCGGAGGTGGCTTTTTTGCGGCATTGTATAGAGACATCTATAAAACCATATTTGGCCGAGTATTCGTTCATAAAACCACCGATTCTTGCCGTTGCATCTACCCCTTCAATCGCAACTGAAATTGAACGAAAAGCGGTAGAAGAATCACTGCAAAAATCTGGGTGCACTCAGGTAACTATAATCGATCGAGCACTTGCAACAGCTGCCGGAAGTGGATTTAATGTGTTTTCGCATGAACCACAGCTTGTTATAGATATTGGCGGTGGACTGGTAGAAATAAGTGTAGTAAGTGGCGGGGGAGTGGTAGCCCAAAAAGTTCTGAAACAAGCCGGAGACAATATGAACAAACTCATTGCAAATTATGCGTATCTCAAGCATGGCATTGTATTGGGAGAAAATACCTGTGAAGATCTAAAAATCAAATTACTCAGCTTTACTGAAAATGAAGATAAGATTGTAGTCAGAGGAAAGTCACTCGAGACGGGATTGCCTAAATCAATTACTTTGAAATCTTCAGATATACGCGAATCACTCATCAGTCAATTTCATGCCATTCTTGATGCAACTCGTGAACTCATAGAAAATGCTCCTCCAGAAATTGCGGATGCAATTTTTAAACAAGGTATAGCACTCGCTGGCAAAATAGCAACTGTTCCGGGAATAGAAAAGTACTTCCATCAGGAATTACAAATCGATACCTTTGTAGTTGAACATGCTGCAGATGCAACTATTCATGGACTTATGCGCCTTGCAAAGGACCAAGAGTCACTTCATAATATATCTTCACCTACGTATTGACCTTTGAGTTAGTTTCCGATATAATGTCTCTCACTTCATAAGGAAAGTAGATGCACGTTGACATATCGATCATTAGTTTAATAATCGGGTTAGGAAACAGTCCCGCCTTTGGCGGGATCAATCTAACAACATTCAAGAAATTTTTACAGAGTTCAATTCGAGCTCTAGGATAAAATTATTTAAGAAATTCATTTTTTTAAGAGTTTGATCCTGGCTCAGGATGAACGCTGGCAGTGCGCCTGAGATATGCAAGTCGAGCGTTGCCTTGACAGATCCCGCAAGGGATTTGTCGGGGAAGCGGCGGACGGCTGAGTAACACGTAGGAACCTGCCCCTAGGTAAGGAACAGCTCATCGAAAGATGGGGTAATGCCTTATAGTCCCCTGACTTTATGTCGGGGGTAAAGGATTTATTCGCCTAGGGATGGACCTGCGGCTTATCAGGTAGTTGGTGAGGTAATGGCTCACCAAGCCTATGACGAGTAGCTGGCCTCATGAGGGTGGTCAGCCAGAGGGGGACTGAGACACGGCCCCCACTCCTACGGGAGGCAGCAATCAGGAATCGTCGGCAATGGGGGAAACCCTGACCGCGCGACACTGCGTGTAGGATTAAGCTCTAACGAGTGTAAACTACTGTGGTACAGAAAGAAGCCTTCGGGCAGACGGTACTGTACTAGAAAGGGGCCGCTAACTGCGTGCCAGAAGCGTCGGTAATACGTGGGCCCCAAGCGTTATCCGGTTTTATTGGGCGTAAAGGGTCGTGTAGGTGGTTGGATCAGTTATCTTTGAAATTCAGAGGCTCAACCTCTGATCTGGGGATAATACTATCTAACTAGAGTTTCTTTTAGGGTAAGCGGAACTGAGTGAGGAGTAGTGAAATGCGTTGATACACTCGGGAACACCAGTGGCGAAGGCGGCTTACTGAAAGGAGACTGACACTGAGACACGAAAGCTAGGGTAGCGAAGCAGATTAGAGACCTGCGTAGTCCTAGCCCTAAACGAATGTTCGCTAGCTGCATTGTCCCCGCATTTATGCGGGGCTGGTGTGGCGTAGGTAACCCGTTAAGCGAACCGCCTGGGGAGTACGGTCGCAAGGCTAAAACTCAAAGGAATTGGCGGGGAGGCACACAACCAGTGGAACATGTGGCTTAATTCGAGACAAACCGAAGAACCTCACCAGGGTTTGACATCCCGCCTCATGTTCCCTTCGAAAGAAGGGAACTGCGTAAGCAGGGCGGGACAGGTACTGCATGGCTGTCGTCAGTTCGTTCCGTGAGGAGTGCCCTTAAGTGGGACAACGAACGCAACCCCCATCGTATGTTATAAGTATCATACGAAACTGCCCCCGATATTATCGAGGGAGGAAGGAGGGGCAGATGTCAAGTCAGCATGGTCCTTATACCCTGGGCTGCACACATGTTACAATGGGAAGAACAATGGGTCTTGCTAGCTCGCGAGAGCGTGCGAATCCCAAAATCTTCTCTCAGTTGGGATTGGAGTCTGCAACTCGACTCCATGAACTTGGAATTGGTAGTAATCGCGGATCAGTCATGCCGCGGTGAATACGTTCTTGCCTCTTGCACACACCGCCCGTCAAGCCAACAAAGTCATTGGTATTCGAACTCCGATGTATATCGGGGGAGAGTACTGGTGGCGATGAGGGTTAAGTCGTAACAAGGTATCCGTTCTGGAAGGAGCGGATGGATCACCTCCTTTCTAATTTTTTTAAAATTAGATTTTTTGCATTTTGGCATTCGTGCCAAAAGACCCCGTTTACCAGTTATGCAACTATAAACGGAAGATCGACGAGAAACTAGTTAGTCGTCGAATTCTTCCTAACCCGATTTCTAGACTAATGAAAGAATGATACTCCTCGACGAAAGAGCATTGGGGTATCTCGTTGTCATTCTGAGCGTAGCGAAGAATCCATGGATCCTTCGGCTAATCGCCTCAGGATGACATAGTTCCAAACGACGCAAGCGGCGGGGAATTGAACCCTAAGAAGGATTAAAGGACGTTAGAAAAGGTCCATCCCTGAGTAAAGGCCGAATTCCTTTCCGGCACTCTTACCCTGTATAGTGATTTCTACAAATCGCTTATTTTGGTATCCAGAACTTCCAATGGTCATTCCTGCCTGGCCATTTGGTACATCTTTCAATCTGTTGTAGCAGGTGAATTCGCCAACTTTTGTTTTTATTATTTTGCCCGGTTTGAAGTCAATTTCTTCTGGAAAAATGGTTGTTTTGGTATTTCCAAAATTATCTACCCACCAGACGGTTTTTGGAGCGTCTGGAATTTCGTCTAATGAAAGCTCTTCATGAGGCACATCTTCTTTTTCATACAGCCATTTTCCTAAGAAAGGCATGTATTCGTAACTTCGAAATTGCGTAAGTGTGGTTCGTTTTTGTGCTTCTTCTTGAAATTTTCCTTTTGCTACAAATGCTTCGATAACGGTAGGAATGTCTGTAACATAGAGCTTGTCAATCATGCCAAACTTTTTGGCAAGTGAAAGAGTAGTACCTGCAATAGTAGAAACAATGATTTTATTGTTGTAATAAAAATATCCAAAGGGAGTTCCATTTTCATATTTTTTCCCAGATCCATGACGCGGTGCAGCATTAACCATAATAACTCCTTCAGCACCCGTTGCAGAATCTAACATGTCTATAAGATTTCCGGCAGCTTCGATTTCACTAAAGTTCCCGACTCCAACAAAGCTTACATTTGCACCAGGAAATAACATGGATGCCCGCGTAGTTTGGCGACCTTGCTCATTATTATCTCGACAATCATTGATGATAGTTACAAACATATTGAATATAAGTGTAAATAATAATAGAGACAAATACCACGCATAAGGTATAAGCGAAAAGCTAATAATACACTACTTTAGGTAGATAATCTAGTATTTGTTCATAAGGTAAAAGTTCATAAGTCTCGACATGAATGTAGGCGCCGTGTCATTGCGAGCGGAATGAAATGGAGCGTGGCAATCTAACTCTGTCATCCCCGACCTGATCGGGGATCCAGAACAATATCATAGTCCAGAAACTGGATTCCCGCCGGAGTTTACCCTCACGAAAGTGGGGGCGGGAATGACAAACTATGTCAAGAAGAGTGAACTCTTTCTTCACAAGGCAATTTTTGATATAATGGGACCTTGCACTTGGGTGTGTGGCTCAGTGGTAGAGCGTCCCGCCACGGCGGGAAGGTCGAGAATAGATACCATAAGTTTATGTTTGGGTGTGTGGCTCAGTGGTAGAGCGCTTTCCTGATAAGAAAGAGGTCGATGGTTCGATCCCATCCACACCCACAAGTTGGACTCGTAGCTCAGTTGGTAGAGCGCTCGGTTTACATCCGAAAGGTCACAGGTTCGAGCCCTGTCGAGTCCACATTTGTAGAGCAGTAAAGGTCGGACCCTTTTTTAGGGTATTTTTGGAGTAGGATGATTTTACATTTGTTATAATGTACTTTGATGATAAATAATAGAATTATTTATACTACTTCGTCTCCTTGGATCTTTAATCTTGGTAAAGCTGAGGGATGTTTTATCTGGGATGATACAGATCATAAAATGCTTGACTTCACGTGTGGCTGGAACGTAACAAATCTTGGCTGGAATCACCCAGAAATACTTGAAGCGGTAAGAAAACAACTAGATATAAATACTTATAATCCCATGGAAACGACTGACCCCATGCAGGCAGCATATGCTCAAGAACTTACTGATAGCCTTCCCGCAGGACTTGATGTTATCGGCCGTACAACTGGCGGAACAGAATCAAATGAAGAGGCAATCAAAACCGCACGGGCATTTACAAAAAGAAAAAAGATTATTGGGTTTGTAGATACCTATCACGGGCAATCATATGCTGATATGTCTATTGGTTATCGCCCAGAGTATGTTTCTGCTATCGCTCCTATGGCACCAGAGTTTTACCAGATTCCTTACCCTGCTCTCTATAGATCAGATTTAAGTGAAGAGAAGCTCTTAGGAGACTTCACAGAGGTCCTTGAAAAAATCTTGATGAATGAAGATGTTGCAGCAGTCGTATGTGAAGCTGGAATAGTGACTGGATGGGGAACAACTTCTGTTGCTCCTAAGGGATTTCTTACAAGCATCCGAGAGCTTACGAAAAAATATGGAACGCTTCTTATTTTAGATGAAGTAGGAACGGGATTTTCACGCTGCGGAGCATTATTTGGTATGAACATCGAGCAAGTAATACCAGATATTGCAACATTTGCTAAAGGAATATCTAATGGTACCGCTGCTATTGGGGCCATGGTGACAAGTAAAAAAATAGGCAATGAAGTATATGATAAAGCAAATCTAACATCTACGTTTGGTTGGACACCACTTGCATGTGCAGCTGCCCTTAAAACCCTACAAATTCACAAAAGAGATAAAGTATGGGCAACATCTACAATAATGGGTAGCTACTTGAAAGAAACGTTATCCAACGAACTGAAAGATAATCCTTATGTGGGAAATATTGATGGAAAGGGGCTCGAAATTGGACTTCGACTAGTAACTAATAAAGAGACAAAGGAAGATAATGGAGAACTCTATAGAAACGTTCTAACTACTGCTCGTAAAAAAGGCTTGCTCTTAAATGGAAGCGGTGATGGAAATATACAACTCATGCCGCCACTTGTTATCGAGAAGACTATCCTCGATCAAGGAATCGAAATTCTTGTTGATGTGATAAAAGAGCATTCGAAATAAAGGTTGTGATGATCTTTTATATCGTATCGAGGCGTAAGGGTCGGACCCTTTCGGGTTATTTTTTTTGGGAGGGGAGGTGGGAGTGAGTATTTCGAAGAAAAAATAAGATCATACTTATTTCTGAGAATAGAAGTTATTTGGTGTTACTATAGTAAAAATGTATAATGATTGAAAATATTTTTATATGGCAGTCACTAATAGGATCAGCTATTGGAGCTATGTCTCCCTTCTTATTATGGTGGGTTACCGATTCTATTCGTAAAAGTAAGAATTATTATGATAATTTATATTATTTAGAGAGGTTAATAGTAGACCAAGCAAATAATGTTCTGGAGGCAGAATCGACAATAAGAGTTTTTAGTGAAGTAAAAATAAAACTGCTAATTCAAAATATCAAAGAAAATAATCAAAATTCTTACTCAGGTGATGCCGAATTTTTTCCATTATTTTCAATGGTATCGTTACCTGATAGTATTCTCAATGTTAGCACAAAAAGTGGATATATCGATAATAAAATAGGGAAATTGTTTCAATTATCAAGAGACATGCCACATATTATTAATGATTTAAGAAAGCAATTTTCATATACTATAGAAGGAAATAGAGAGATGGTTATATTAGGAAAAAATTCCCCAAGAGTACAAAAGGATCAGTACACTAAAAATTTGGAGAACTATCAATTAATGCTTGAAGAGCAACTAGAAAAAAGTTTTCCAGTTTTTTTAAAAGTCTTATTTCAGACCAGAGAAGCGTTGAATAACCTGCGAAAAATTGGCTTACAAAGATGGAGAATTAAATTTGACCCAAGATTTCAATTTTTTATTAGTAATGAAAAATATCTTAATGCTCAAGAGATGACATTCGAGAGAATTGATAGATTTTTCGAAAAATCCGTCATTAGTCAACTTGATAAAATTAAGTCAAAAAAGAAGTTGAAATAAATCAGTACGACAGAAGAATGGATTCTTCGTTTCACTCAGAATGACAGTATTCTGGATCCTTCGTTCACGCTCTGGATGACAAAGAAGGATTGCTTTTCTTCTAACCTCGAAAATGTTACTAATATAGTCAAACATAAAGAAGAAGATGTGTGGGAGTTTATATAGAGCGACCCAGCTCCTATTCAAACGATTGCTTGAAACGCACACCATACGGTGACAATTCGGAAACTGGGTCTTTGTAAAGGTATTATACAAAAAGTATTATCTATAATGCAAATGATTATTGTATCTTGAGCCCTACCATATTCCTTCGTGACAAACACATTGAGATCTGTATATAATGAGTGGTATGTCACCTGAAAATCACAGCAGAATACGTGTCTATATAGCTAACTATTTTGAAGCGTTAGTAAATATATTTATCTTTCTTCCGTATTTCTTTTCAGTAAAAAAACTCCTTCACACGCTTTTTGATCCGTGGAAAAATCTATCGAGTCCCACGGTTACTAGAGGGTTTTCTTTTTCAACCCTGTTTAATAATGTTATGTTTGACCTTATATCGCGAGGAATTGGTGCCATGATGAGAGGTTCTATAGTGTTCTTTTTTGTACTGTTACTGTTATTTTACTTCACCATTATTCCTTTTGTATCAATTCTATTTGTACTCAGTATCCCTGTTGCTTTGGGTATATTTTCTATAACTCCATCTGAAGAAGAACATAAACAGGCCATGAAAGAAGTGTTTATAAAAAATCATTTACTAAACGAAGAAAACTATCAATATGTAGAACAATGGTATGAATATATATATGATCTCATATTAAAGCCTGAGCCATGGTGGAAATTAAAACATCTTATGAGTATCCCGCCGCTGGCTCGAGATTGGTCCATGGGCTACACCCCCACCCTCGATGAGTATGTTGACGATCTTACGAGTACTGGGTATCAGATGTCTATACGAAAGCATGTAATTGGTCGCACGAAAGAATCTGCCATGATTGAGCGCGCACTTTCTAAATCAGAAGAAGCAAACGCCATAATAGTTGGTCAAGAAGGAGTAGGGAAGCATACCATCATAAATGACTTTGCACGGCGCATCTATGAAGGAAAGGTCACTTCGCTTCTTGCGTATAAACGAGTACTTTTGCTCAATATGGAAAAGATATTGTCTAAATATACAGATAAAGCTCAACGTGAATCCTTTTTTGAAGAACTTATGAAAGAGGCCTCGATATCGCAAAATGTGGTTATAGTGATTGACAATTTTGATCGATATGTGAATGCCGAACAAGGCGAGACAGATCTTTCAAGCTCGATTGAGAAATTTGCTAAAACCAATAAACTGCAAATCGTAGGCATTACCACGCCCTATTTATATGAATCGTTCGTATTTCCAAAAACCAACATTAGATCACTATTTACCAAAATCGATGTGTATGAAATATCAAAAGAACATGCCAAGTACATACTGCTTGACAGAGTATTATGGTTTGAAAAGCGCTATCAACTCATCATTCCCTATGAAATCATTGGTCTAGTTATTGAAAAGGGTGATTTTTACCTCACTTCAGTGCCATTTCCTGAAAAGGCACTGCAACTTATGGATTCGGTATGTGTGTATACCAAGCAAGCAGCCAAAGCTACCAAAGTACTTCCTGAATATGTCGACACGGTTCTTGCCAATAAAACCCATACCCCAACCACTCTTTCAGATGTATTGAAAGTAAAATTACTACACCTTGAGGAATTACTCAGCAAGCAAATTATTGGGCAAAAAGAAGCGATCAATGAGCTTTCTGCAGCGCTTCGTCGAGCGTTTCTTATGATCGGCAAACGAAAAAAACCACTCGCATCTTTCTTATTTCTCGGTCCAACGGGTGTAGGAAAGACCGAAACCGCCAAAGTACTCTCAAGCGTATTTTTTGATTCTTCAGCTCACATGAGTAGATTTGATATGTCGATTTACCAAAGTACTGATGACATTGGAAAACTGTTGGGATCGGTAGAAAAGCTTAATCCTGGACTTTTAACAAAAGCGGTGAGAGAACATCCGTATGGCGTGCTTCTTTTGGATGAGATTGAAAAAGCACACCCAGATTTACTTAATATTTTTCTTACTATATTAGACGAAGGTTACTTTACCGATAGTTATGGACAGCTTGTGGATTGCAAAAATTTAGTCATTATTGGAACCAGTAATGCCGGTTCAGATCATATGTATGCTATGCTTGCAAAAGCAACATTACAAACTCAAGGAACGGATGATATGAGCACAAACTCAATTATTGATTACTTGGTAGAAAAGAAATTATTTTCACCTGAATTTTTGAATCGATTTGACGGAGTTGTAGCGTATCATCCGCTCGATACCGAAACCGCACTCATTATAGCTCAAGGTCTTGCACGGAGTATTGAAAAGGAAATAATGGATTCTCATGGAGTGACCGTGAGAATTTCTACCCCAACTATTGAGAAGATTACCAAAGAAGGATACAACATCCAATATGGGGTACGAAACCTGCAGCGAATATTTATGCAACATGTCGAAGATGTGATTGCCAAAGCACTTCTTGATGGATCGGTGAAAAAAGGTGAAACGATGGACTTATAAGATTGTTATCAGCTCTTTTGGATTATCGATTAGATACGTAGGATTATGTTTTGCTAGTATATTGTGAGAATTAAGTCCCCATGAAACTGAGATTATGTCGATTCCCGCTTTTTTACTTGCTTCAATATCACGCACTTCATCGCCCACATACAGGGTAGTTTCAGGGTCAAGAGAACGTTCTTTCATAAGTTTTTGTATGACCTTGTGTTTACCAAATATATTTCTGGCGCTATATATGGGGGAAAAAAGCTCTCGAATATTGTGTTTTTCTAAAAACTCACTCACCGCCTCTTCTTTATTTGAAGTAACAATGGAAAAATGATAAGTAGCGCTGAGTTCCCGAAGAATTTCTTCAATACCCTGTATACAGTTTAATGTACCTATGTGTTTGATGTATTCATTTCGAAACGTTACTAAGTACCCCGGCAAACGAATGAGTGGTACACCAAGCGCTTTCAAAACTTCTTTGGGGGACATATCACGAAAGGATGCAAGCTCTTCTTTAGACAATGGCTCAATATTCATATTGTGTGCCATCGTATTGAAAATATCAATCATTGTTTCGTAACTATCGACAATGGTTCCATCAAAATCGAAGATAATATATTGGTATGTTTTTTTCATATAAAACTACTGTCATTCCGCACTTGATGCGGAATCCATGCATTGATGTACTGGATCCCCGATCGGGGTCGGGGATGACAAGATGATCATTAATATTGTATCATTGTGTATGGCAGATACAAACAAGGGGAAGCTCATTATTATAGAAGGAGCAGATGGCACGGGCAAAACTACTCAAGTTTCCCTTCTTATATCTTACCTTGAAAAAATGAATATTCCCCATAAGGAATATGATTTTCCTCAATATGAATCATTTTATGGATTACTCATTGCAGCTTACTTAAGAGGGGATCTAGGCGAACTTAAAACGGTATCTCCCTATGTATCGGCGCTCTTGTTTGCTCTTGATAGATCTGTTGTTGCAACTCAAATGCAAGAAGATATAGATGATGGACTTCTCCTTATTGCAAACCGCTATGTAACGTCAAATATGGCGCATCAAGGAGGTCGGTTTGATACCCAAAATGAACAGGGTGTTTTTTTCAGCTGGCTTGAACACTTAGAATACGATCAAAATCACATGCCCCATGAAGACATAGTAGTGCTCTTAGATATGCCTGCAGATGCTGCAGCTAAACTCGTGAGCTCCAAAGATCCTCGAGACTATCTTCAGGGTAAATCAAAAGATATCCAAGAATCAGACCGTCATCACGGATCAGATACCGCAGAAATGTACCATTACTTAGCTCATCAAAAAAATCATTGGCATATCATAAATTGCATACAAGATGGTACAATAAAAAACAGAGAGAGTATTCATACAGAACTTGTGAATACGCTCAAGCAACAGGGCGTACTATAAATTAAAGTATCTATGGACAAAAAATTACTTTGGATGAGTATCATACTTGTTCTTGCATTTACCCTTTTTGCCTCATATGTGTTCTTTGGTGGATCCTTGACCAACTTGGCTCGCGCTTCTGAAGAAACGGAACCTTCCCTACAACAATCTCTCATATTTGCCTGGCCGCTCAATGTACCTGCCAATGGTACTGCAGAAACAGAAGTAACGGTGTTTATACGCAATAATGAAAGTAAAGGACTCAATGAACAACAGGTAAAAATTGCCTCATCTATAGGAACGGTAAAAGAAGGGGAAATAATCACTGATGCTGAAGGGAAAGCGGTATTTCATGTGTCATCAAGTGTAGTTGGAGTTGCAGAAATAGAGGCCTTCGTAGATAATAAGAGACTTTTAAGAAAAATATCAGTTCAATTTGAATAATATGAAAATTACCAAAGCCGTTATACCCGCTGCTGGATTTGGCACGCGCTTCCTTCCGCAAACCAAGGCGATGCCCAAAGAAATGCTTCCTATTGTAGATAAACCCGTAATTCAATATGTGGTCGAGGAACTGGTTGATGCCGGCATAACTGACATCATCATGGTCACCGGGTACCACAAAAGAACCATAGAAGACCATTTTGATACTCCCAGTAAAGAGCTTATAGAGAATTTGAAACTGGGGGGAGAATCAAAACAGCATTATTTAGAGAGCGTAAAACGAATTAGCGAAATGGCAAACTTTGTATATGTTCGTCAAAAGGGCCCTTACGGCAATGGAACTCCGCTTCTTAATGTACGGCATCTTATTGGTGATGAACCCTTTATTTACACATGGAGTGATGATTTTATCAGTGCCACTCCATCACGGTTTAAACAACTCATGACTGCATACGAAACGTACAAATGTACCTGTTTGGCTAGTATGCGGGTTACCGATGATGCAGATTATGACCGCTACGGCTTTACCGGCGGCACTGAAATAAGTCCATGTATCATGGATATTAGTAAGATTGTAGAAAAGCCAGGGAAAGAAAATGCACCATCAAATCTGGCCAATGTTTCTGGGTACTTATTGACTCCCGATATATTTGAATATCTAGATAAAGCACTTGAGAGTTTGAAAGATGGAGAAGAGCTGTATTATAACGATGCACTCAAGCTCATGCTCGAAGATGGTAAACGGGTGCTTGCAGTAGAAATCAAAGATGGTAAATACTACGACACGGGAAATAAGATGCAATACCTTAAAACCGTGGTTGAATTTGCCCTTCGTCACCCCGAGCTCAACGGTGAGTTTAGAGATTATCTGAAGAATTTGGATCTTTAGTATTGTTGTCATTTAGAATAGGAATCCACCAACTGGTAAATGTGGACTGAAGAATCCAGAAACTTCAATATATGGATCCTGCTATTCGATTGAATATTCGCAACAATCTGTTAAAATAAAGTTCTTATGACGAAAGAAACTCAACTTGCAGAAGTTAAAAAACTGTTTGATTTAGGCGCTCATCTGGGCCACAAGAAGAACAGACTTCACCCTAAAGCACGCAAAAATGTATATGCCATGATGAACGGCACCTCAGTAATTGACCTTACCATAACGGCAGAACAGCTTTCTGCAGCCAAAAAATTCCTTGAAGATTCAGCAAAAGAAGGAAAAATTGTACTCGTGGTTGGTACCAAGAAAACGGCAAGTTCTGTCATTCGTACCTATGCAGAAAAGAATAATATTGCCTATATTACCGCAAAATGGCTTCCAGGACTTCTCACTAACTTCAAAACCATTATGAAAAACGTTAAGAAGCTCACCGATTATAAAGAAGCAATTAAGCAAGATCAGTTCAAAGACATGGTTAAGCACGAAAAAACCCAACTAGATAAAGCTATGAACAAGCTTGAACGGTTGTATGGAGGTATGGTAACCATTACTAAACGACCTGACATATTGATGGTAATAGACGTTAAGAAAGAAAAAAATGCAGTTAAAGAAGCTCACGCATTTAATATACCTATCGTGGGCTTAGCAGACACAAATGCCGATCCTACTGAAGTTAACTACCCCGTGGTAGCAAATGATGACGATTCAAGCGTAGTAGAATATATTGTACAGGAGTTACTGAGTGCTTATAGTTCATCTTTTAAACTTCCAGAAATTAAAAAACCAGAAGTAAAGAAAGAAGAAATAACTATGGAAGTTGAAGTCAAAGAAGAACCAAAAAAAGAAGAAAAAAAAGAAGAGGTCAAAAAAGAAGTCAAAAAACCCAAGAAAGTAGCTAAAAAAGCAGTCAAAAAGACAAAATAATTACTCATATGGACTACACTAAGCTCAAACAACTTCGTGCCGATACCGGCATTTCATTTTCTACTTGTAAAAAAGCCCTTGAAGAAGCAGATGGCGACATGAAAAAAGCAAAAGAATTTCTTAAAAAATGGGGAGTCGAAACAGCTCAAAAAAAAGCCGATAGAGAAACAAAAGCGGGGGGAGTATTCACCTACATGCATCACAATAGAAAAGTAGCAACACTCATAGAACTTCAATCTGAAACAGACTTTGTATCGGGAAATGATGAATTTCAATCTCTCGGTCATGAACTTGCCATGCAAGCTGCTTCAGTTCCTGCAGACAATGTAGAAGAATTCATGAAACAAGACTATATACGAGAAAGTGGCAAAACCATTGAAGCGCTGGTAAAAGAACACATAGCTAAATTTGGTGAAAACATACAAATCGCTAGGTTTGTACGATGGGAATTAGGGGGATAACTTCTACAGTTCAGATGTTCAGTCGCTTAGTTTGACAATTCTACCTAAAATTGATGTGGTTTCTTCCTAATCTACTTTTAGTTGCAAAATATTACATGTATACTTGTATAATAGAATTGTTACAAGTTAATTACTTTTTAGAAATCTTTAATGTAATATATAAGCATGGGAGCAAAACAGATACTCAAACAAATAGACACTTCTCAATGGGTTCTTAAGCTTGGTAAAGATACATTTACCATTGAAGCTAAAGCTTCTGATGTAAAGAAAGGTCTTCCTGTAAATGAGCTCATAAAAGAGATTGATAAAGCTTCTAAAGAGAATCTCTTATCAAATGAAGACATCTTCTGAAGTTGATAACTATCTACTTCTTGACTCGTGCATAGTGCAATATCTCTTGAATAAAGAGATTAGTCCAAATTTACGCCAACAACTAAAAAAGTGGAGTGGAGACATATTTAATTTTGCAATATCTGAAATTACCTATGCTGAATTATTAAATGGAACACTCAAAAATAAAGAGGCTGAAGTAATTAGTTTGTTGGATAAATTCTATAGTTTTACTATTAGTAAAAGAATTATAAAAGGTTGTGGAAAACTTGGCAGCGTTTACAAAGAGTATAATCAAAGTTTGAAAGAAATCGATACGGGAGATCGAATTATTGCTTCAACTGCCATAATTAATAATTTGTTTATTGTTACAGCGAATGTTCGAGATTTTCCTTTTCCTTTTTTTAGTTCAATCGCAAACTACAATATTATTTTCGAAAAAAAGCGTAATAAAAGAATGATTAGTATTGCAGTACTTAAACCTAACTACGAATTTATTACTCATGCTTTTAATCATAGACTATAACTTTTAAGTAATTTGTTTGAATGACAATGCATTCTTAATCTGCTAAAATAAACCTCATGAACGACATTCTTCAGGAATATAAAGCCAATATACAAGCTCGTATTGATAAGCTCAAAGAAGAGTTTAAAAGTATACGCACCGGTAGAGCACAAGGGAGCATGGTTGAAAATATTGTCGTAGAAACCTATGGTGGATCTATGAAGATGAAGATTTTGGAGTTGGCATCTATAACTACTGAAGGAAGTAGCACGATAATAATCACCGCATTTGATCCTTCTACCGTGCAAGATATTGAAAAAGCTATCTTGACCTCACCAATTGGGTTAACCCCTAAAACTGAAGGCAACGTACTTATCATCCGTATTCCTGCCATGAACGAAGAACAACGAATCAAATACACTAAAGTGCTATCTCAACAGGTAGAAGAAACCAAACAATCCATACGCTATGCCCGTGATGATATACGCAAAAAAGTAAAAGTCATGATGGATGAAAAAGATATAACCAAAGATGAAAACTTTCGATTAGAAAAGGAAATTGATAATCTTACTCGATTAAGTAGCAATGAGCTTCAAGAACTAAAAGATCGTAAAGAAGAGGAAATAATGGCCATATGATCACTGCACTCTTATTCATACTTATTCTCGTGGTTTTAGTGCTTATCCATGAATTTGGACACTATTATGCTGCCAAACGCATGGGTGTATATGTAGAAGAATTTGGCTTCGGCTTTCCCCCTCGGGTCATCGGAAAAAAAATCGGCGAAACACTTTATAGCTGGAACCTTATTCCACTGGGTGGTTTTGTAAAGCTCTTTGGAGAAGAATATCATGAGGCCTCGTCAAAAAAGGCCGAAACCGCGTCTGACGCGGCGAGAAAGTCTATTCCTGCAAGCCGTGCATTTGTAAACAAAAAGCCATGGCAAAAAACCGTCATCATCGTGGCTGGGGTAGTCATGAATTTTATTCTCGGCTGGGCAATCATATCGTACTTATTTACCTCTGGCGTACCAGTTCCAAACGGAGTAAAAATAACCAATGTCGCAGCAGGGTCACCAGCACATACTGTTGGGCTGGAAGCTCAAGATGTGGTTAAGGAACTGATTTACAACAACGTATCAACCGAAATTCAAACTTCTCAAGTACTTATTTCTACCACTCAATCATATATAGATAAAGAAATTACTGTTGTCGTATCACGAGGTGAGGAACAATTAGAGTTTGATGTGATTCCCCGTTCAAACCCTCCAAAGGGAGAAGGTTCGTTGGGGATTGTTATAGAACAAATGCTCGAAGTTAAAAAATACCCATGGTACAGCGCTCCGTACTATGGACTCATACATGCATTTAAAACTACAAGTTCCATAGCTATAGAAATCATTAAAATTCCTGCAGGATTCATAATGCAAAAGCAAACCTCAGTAGATTTTGCTGGTCCCGTAGGTATTGCAAAAGTCATAGGAGAAGCTCGAAAATACGGCATAAGTGCACTATTGGAAATTACAGCCATCCTTTCATTAAACCTTGCCGTAGTAAATATTCTTCCTTTCCCTGCACTTGATGGCGGACGGTTGGTATTTATTATATATGAATGGGTCAGTGGCAGAAAGCCAAACCAAAACTTAGAACGATATATGAACATGGTGGGAATCGTGTTATTATTGGCTTTAAGCGTACTTATAACTATTTACGACATTCAAAAATACTGGGGAACATGAAACTAAAATACAACAATATCACAATTTCTGGAGCAGTTGCAGTAGGAAAAGGAACGCTTATGAACAATTTAAAATCCTACTTAGGCCCTTTAGGTTGGCATATAACAAGTGGCGGCAAACTTCTTCGTGAATATGCGAAAGAAAATATTCAACCTCTTGCGCGTCTTGCTCCCGATGAATTTCATCATAAATTAGATGACCGAACCAAAGAACTCCTTGAAAAAGGCAATTGTGTGATCGAAGCGTGGCTTGCCGGATTTATGGCACGGGATCGGGAAGATACGCTCCGCGTATTTTTAACGTGTTCTAATGAAGCGCTTAGTATTGACCGGTTAGCAAATAGAGATAAAATACCCGTTGCAGAAGCGAAAAAGAACATTAGGGAACGCCAAGCAGAAAACTTCAAAGAGTGGAAACGTATATACGGAGATTACGACTTTTTTAATCCCGAATATTACCATCTCATTATAGATACCTATAGCTCAGGCCCTGAAGAAACCGTGCAGCTTGTTCTTGACAAGCTGGGGTATATACATAATAATGAGTAGTATGGCGCTTACCAAAAAAGATCTCGAATCAATAGAAAGTATAGTAAAAAATATCGTTGACGATTCAATTGGGAATGCAATAAATGGATCTGAGGCAAAAATGATGCAATATATTGCCAGTCAATTTCGTATTCAAAATATAGTATTGGACACAAGATTTAGAAGCATTGACTCACGATTTGATTCGCTCGAGAAACGAATGTCAGAGGGGTTTTCAAAAACAAACAAATACTTACATGAGCGCGATGTTGAAATAGAAACTCTGAAAGAGCGCGTAGATCATATCGAGGAACAAATACCATTAGCTTCATAACACTTGACAAAGTCACGTTGTGGCTCTAGAATATAAATTCAGAAAGCGTTATAGTCCGGTACCCAGCCGGGCAACATTGAGAAATCAATACGCTGCGTGCGACGAGCACGACGGAAGCTAAACCGTATAAATACAGACACCGATGTCCTTCGACAAGCTCAGGATATATCACTTAGAGCTGTTTTGTAGGGAGTCGGTTACAAAGATTTTTATGGAAACATAAGAATAAAACAAGGTGGTAACACGATTAACCTCGTCCTTGTTCTAATATAAATTAGAACTATAGCGGGGTTTTTTTATGAAAATAATTACCATCGAATCTTTAACACAATTGCTCCATCGTCATGGATTTAACAACTTCATGAACGATCTTATGAAAACGCTCCGATATGATTTTAGTAGGTCGCATACGTTTTCTCAAATACCTCGACCTGCCATGCACGTGCCCGGTGGTGTACTAGAGCTCATGCCTCTTTGTGATAATACAGAGTATTTCAGCTATAAGTATGTCAATTGTCACCCTCTAAACCCTTTGAAAAACAAGATGACGGTCGTGGCTACCGGCCAGTTATCCCGTATAGATACCGGATACCCCGTAATGTTTAGCGAGATGACGTTACTCACTGCACTTCGAACCGCAGCAACTTCGGCACTTGCTACCGATTTACTGGCGAGAAAAGATGCAAAAATTGCAGCAATCATAGGGAATGGTGCACAGAGTGAATTTCAAGTGAAAGCCTTGCAACTTGTTCGTGATATCAAAACAGTGAGGTATTTTGATATCGATCTCAATGCAATGACTAAATTTGCACATAATCTTGCTAATCTCGGAATTAAACTCATTGCGTGTAAAGATGCAGAGTCAGCAGTTTATGGAGCAGATATCATAACGGTATGTACTGCAGATAAAGCAAATAGAGAGGTACTCAAAGACAAATGGATACATGAGGGAGTGCATATCAATGCACTTGGCGGCGATACGGTTGGAAAAACTGAATTAGAACTCGGTATTTTATATCGAAGTAAAATTGTAGTTGAATTTTTTGAGCAATCATTTATTGAAGGTGAGATACAAAAGCTGGAAAGAAAAGAAGCTCTCAAACGAGTTCATGCGCAGTTAAATGAAATCATTAATAATAAGAAGAAAGGAAGAGAGCATGATGAGGAAATTACTTTGTTTGATTCGGTTGGTATTGGACTCGAGGACTATTCAGCACTTACCCTCGTTTACAACCTTGCAAAGAAGTATTCTTTGGGTGAGCATCTTTCCATCGTTCCTGAATTAACCAATCCTAAAAACCTTTTCTCATTAATTCAATAATTACTTTACTAAAGAACTGATTATCATTTTGGTATACTAACAACTATGCTCTATTCAAAACTGTTTGGGAAAACAACCAAAACCATTGCAGAAGAAAAAATTATCTCAGCACAACTGTTGCAACAAGCGGGGTTTATAAGTGAATCGACTTCGGGAAGATATTATTTTTTACCCCTTGGGATGCGCGTCCAGCAAAAGATCATAAAGATCATAAAAGAAGAAATGGATGCAGCAGGAGGACAAGAGATGGTAACCCCTATTTTTCATCCACTTTCATTATGGCAAGAAACCAATCGAGATAAATCAGCTAAGTATGAACTTACGCTATTAACCGATCGCCGGGGAGCAGAATTTGTACCCGGAGGTACTGCTGAAGAAATGTTTGTAGATCTGATTCGCAAGTATCAGATAAGTTATAAAGATCTTCCGATAAACATCTATCAATTTTCAAATAAATTTCGTGATGAGATGAGGTCGCGCGGAGGACTTTTGCGGGTACGAGAGTTTATCATGAAAGATGCCTATTCATTTCATGCTAATGAAGAAGATTTCAAAAAAGAGTATCAGAAGATGTGGGAAACGTATGTGAAAATTTTTAACAGACTTGATTTAAAAACAGCAGTTGTTGAAGCAGATAATGGATACATTGGGGGAGATTATTGTCATGAGTTTGATGTAGAGTCAGATGTGGGAGAGAGTCGCTTCTTAACCTCTGAAGACGGCAACTATACGGCACATGAAGATGTGGCAAAATTCAAAAAATATACTGAAACAGAACATGAAGAGCCAAAACCACTTAAAGATGTTGAGGGAAAAGGTATGATCGGCGTTGAAGCACTTGCGAAATACTTGCAGATTCCTGTTGAAAAAACAACCAAAACCATACTCTTTGAAACTGAAACAGGTGAAGTTATAGCAGCAGTCATTAACGGACTTTATGATATAAATGAAATAAAACTCAAACATATAGTAGGATGTAATGAATTAAAACTTGCCTTACCAGAAACGGTAATACGAGTTACTGGAGCACAGGTAGGATACGCAGGTATTTTAAACCTTCCTGATGATGTCAAAATTATTATGGACGAATCGGTTCAAGGACGCACAAATTTTGAGATGGGAGCAAATAAAACAGACTACCACACCATAAATATCAATTTTGGTCGTGATATAAAAGAACCTGAACAATTCTACGATATTGCAATGGCGGAAGCTTGCTATACAGCACCAGATGGTAAACAAAAGCTTGTTGAAAAGCGCGGTATAGAGGTAGGGAATATTTTCCAGCTTGGATACCATTATTCAAACAAAATGAAACGCGCTACTTTTACTGATGCTTCTGGACAGGTAAAAAAATACTATATGGGTTGTTACGGAATTGGTGTTGGAAGAACTCTTGCCACCATAGTAGAAAAACACCATGACAAGTATGGCATCATATGGCCTGCTCAAGTAGCTCCTTACCTCGTACACTTAATTGGACTTGACTTACAAGACTCTGAAATTAAAGAGCGAGTAGAAAAACTCTATCAAAAACTATTGG
>JAQBTX010000018.1 GCA_027624795.1 bacterium
AGAATCTGAGGGAGAATGAAAAAAACGTTAAACTAAATTCCCATGAAAAAAATAGGTCCACAACCCCGGGGGTTAGGAAAATAACTTCGTATAATATTACTAAGCGATGGTTTAATGGTAAAATTTATTTGTATAAGAATGAGTTATGTGAAATATCTCTGCTAAAATAAACACATGATAGACACTAAACTAAAAAACAAAGTCGTATTAATCTCAGGCGCCAATCACGGTATTGGAGCAGCTGCAGCTAAGGCGTTCGCAGCTCAAGGCGCAAAAGTGTTTATCACTTACTATCGTGGTGCTTGTCAATATTCTGAGGATGAACTACTGGAAGCTGAAAAATCTGGTATAGGTGGAGACAAGCTCTATCGAGCAATGCAGCAGAAGTCAGCCGATCCTCTTGTTGATGACATTATTTCCAATGGGGGCTTTGCGTTTGCTCAAGAAACGGATTTAAGCGAACCAAAAAATATTTTCGAACTTTTTGATTTATGTGAGGAAAAATTAGGTCCAGTAGATGTTCTGGTTAACAACCATACCTATTGTTCTTTAGAAACATTTGATCCTTCGCTTGTTTCTAGTGAAGGTGGTGGAATTAGCTTGACTTCTGCTGCAGGAATTGACAAACACCATGCAGTAAATACAAGGGCATATGTATTAATGATGTCAGAATACTTAAACAGATTTTTAGAAAGAATGGCTAAGTGGGGCCGAATCATTAATACTAGCACCGACGCTGCTGCCGCTCATACTGCAAATATAAGCTATGCTGCAAGCAAACACGCTATTGAATCATATAGCCGTTCGGCTGCAGCCGAAATGGGTAAATATGGCATTACTGTAAACATAGTATCTCCCGGTCCAATACAGACTGGCTATCTAGAACCCAAGGATGTTGACAACATAAACAAAAACACACCATTGGGCAGGGTTGGCGAACCGGATGATATTGCTGATGTAATGGTGTTTCTTGCTTCTGAACAGGCGAGGTGGGTGACTGGTCAATTGATTTATGTTGGTGGTGGTTGGCGCATGCATCAATAACCCGCAAAACTCTGGGGGTTAGGGAATTAACTTCGTATAATATAATTAGGAAATGGTTTAATGATAAATTTAGATGTATAAAAATGAGTCATGTGAAATAATTTGATTAAATTTTAATTATTAATTAACATATATCCACCATGATTAAAAAAGAAGATACTTATAGTTAAAAAGGTTGGCTTAATTCAGACAGCTTTGTAAAAAGAGCATTTGGCGTAACGGGTTACGGAATGATGGGGCAGATTTTTTTCACACTTATATTCCTAGTATTGGCAATGATCTTTGGCGGTATTGGAGCTGTCTTCGGTGGCTGATACTGCAAATTACGTCACTCATGTCATCCCGCACTTGATGCGGGATCCAGGTACTTGGTAGTTTTTTAGTTTTGGATACTTCGGCTTTGCCTCAGTATGACAATCGCAATGGTGAGCATCGGGGAATTAGAATCTGAGGGAGAATGAAAAAAACGTTAAACTAAATTCCCATGAAAAAAAATAAGATACTTGTTATAATACATATCTTATGCAAGTAAAATTACATCCTCAATTTCACGAAGACGTACTGGTAACCTGCTCATGTGGCAAAACCTTTACTACTGGTTCAATTACAGAGAAGCTTACCGTAGAGGTATGTTCACTATGCCATCCTCTGTATACCGGTGAGGAAAAATTCCTTGATACAAAGGGAAGTGTAGATAAATTCTTAAAGAAAGAAGAGCAGGCAAAAGAATTCAAAAAAACCTCTGCTGCTCAAAAGAAAATGAAAAAAGATAAGCAAGAACGCGGTTCACAATCTCTTAGAGATCTGTTGGGACAGTAATAAACTTGCAATAAAAGTAGCTATACACTATACTACTAATCTGTTATAAACACCTAGACCTGCGGTTCCGCATTGGCGGTATAAATCCTCAGGAAGCTTTCCGATTAGTCGGAAACAAGTGATACAACCATGGCAAACACACAAAAGAAATCTATTGTAGAAAAAATTTCTAGCATGCTCTCGCAAGGTTCTCCTTATGCGCTCATCGAATTTGATGGTAGTTCACATAAAGCTTTAGAAATATTACGAAAAGATCTTAAAGGTGTAAATTCTACCTTCCAAGTTCTGAAAAATTCACTTTTTGAAAAAGCAGTGAATCAACTTTCACAAAAAGAAAGCAAATACAAAAAGGTGCATGATACGCATTTTCCCTTGGTCAATAAAACTGCTCTCGTAACTTTTGGAAGCGAATGGATTGAAGGACTCAAAAAATATTATGATTCAACCAAAGGAAATGAGTTATTTTCATTTAAATTTGGCTTTATAGATGAAGAATTATATGATCAAACAGGTTTGAAAAAACTTGCGACACTTCCTAGTAAAAATCAAATATTGGCCCAACTTATTGGCGCTATGAAAAATCCCATGGCACGAACCACTCGAGCAATTTCATCCCCCATACAAAAATTGGTATTTATATTAAGTCAGAAATCTCAACAAAGCTCATAAACACGTTATATACAATTATCATATACATCGGAAGGAGGTGCACACACATATGGCAGAAGACAAAAAAGAAGAAAAGACAATAAAACTCGATAGCAAACTTCAAAAAATTGCAGAACAGTTAGAAGGACTCACCGTAGTCGAAATGGCTGATCTTGCTAAATATTTAGAAGAGAAATTTGGCGTTTCCGCAATGCCTATGATGGCTCCTGCAGCCGGCGCAGCCGCTCCAGCTGGAGAAGCACCCGGTGCAGCAGAGGAAAAAACCAGTTTCACCGTAGTAATAACTGCTTCAGGCGATAAAAAGCTTGCAGTAATTAAAGCAGTACGAGAATTAAGACAAGATTTGGGACTTATGGATGCAAAGAAACTTGTAGAGACACCTCCACAAGATGTTCTCGTAGGCGTCAAGAAAGAAGAAGCAGAAAACGCAAAGAAATCACTTGAAGAAGCAGGAGCAACAGTAGAGTTGAAATAATTTTAGATAGTAATTATGTCATTCCCGACCCCGATCGGGAATCCAGAAATTATTTTGACTGGATCCCCGCTTTCGCGAGGATGACAATAATTAAAATAATTTGCCCCGCCTATGGCGGGGTTTTTTATGATATAATCTTTCCTTACAGTACTCAATTTAAGCACAATATTACCAACTTCAACCCATGGCAACAACAAAGAATAATGACTACACCGGCGAATCTATAGTCGTCCTTGAAGGCCTTGACCCCGTACGCAAACGACCGGGAATGTATATTGGATCTACCTCTCAGCATGGAGTAAATGAATCAATCCGAGAAATCATAGATAATGGTGTCGACGAAGCACTTGCTGGCTTTGCCACCCAAATCCATATAGTAGTCGAAGAAAACGGCTACCTAACGGTATTTGATGATGGACGTGGCATACCTATAGACATGGTTCCCAAATACAATAAGTCGGCACTCGAACTTGTCATGACTATGCTTCATGCAGGTGGTAAATTTGGCCAGGGAGCATATAAAGTTTCTGGAGGACTCCATGGAGTAGGTGCATCGGTGGTAAATGCGTTATCTGAACACCTCATTGTAGAGGTTCTTCGAGAAGGAGTGCATTACCGACAAGAATATCGCCGCGGTATTCCTCAAACCAAAGTCGAGAAACAGAAAGCTTCGATCTTAGGCTTCCCCTTTCAAAGAGGTACTGCCGTATCGTTCAAACCAGATGATCAGATATTTAAAGAAACAACAGAAATAAGTTACCCTTATTTGCAAAAACAGATCAAAGACAGGGCCTACTTAATACCAAAAGTTTTGTTTAAAATTGATAATAAAAAAACCAAAGAAAAAGAAGCATTTTACTTTGAAGGGGGTATAACCTCATTAATTTACGATATTAATAAAGGTAAAAAGGCACTTCATAAAACTATATACATTCATAGTACTGAAAACGATATCGAAGTCGAAGTGGCGCTCCAATTTAATGATTCACTTGCTGAAAATATTCATTCCTATGTAAATGTCATTAATACTTCAGAAGGCGGCACCCATTTGACGGGTTTTCGCACCGCACTTACTAAATCCATAAATACCTATGCAAGTAAAGTGCTTTCTGAAAAAGATTTTAAAGAAAACTTTACCGGAAATGATATACGAGAAGGATTGTCTGCAGTAGTTTTTGTAAAAATGTCTTCAAACGATTTACAGTTTGAAGGTCAGACTAAAACTAAGCTCGGTAACTCTGAAGTGCAATCAGTGGTACAAATAGCGGTAAATAATTATTTGGATATTTACTTTGAAGAAAATCCACGAGACGGCAAAGAAATAATTGCGAAGATACTGTTGGCTCAGCGTGCTCGGTTTGCGGCAAAAGCAGCAAAAGATGCAGTACTTCGAAAGGGAGCATTGGAAGGATCTACACTTCCGGGAAAATTGGCTGATTGCCAAGAACGTGATCCTACTAAATCTGAGATATTTATTGTCGAGGGAGATTCCGCAGGAGGAAGCGCCAAGTCTGGAAGAAACCGTAAGTTTCAAGCCATTCTACCTCTTTTTGGAAAAATACTAAACACTGAACGCTACCGATTAGACCGTGTGCTTACTTCAGATAAATTTAAAGATCTTATTGTGGCAGTTGGTTCTGGTATTGGAGAACAATTCGACATTGAAAAAACACGATATCATAAAATTATTATCATGACAGACGCAGATATAGATGGATCACACATTAAAACATTGTATCTTACCTTCTTCTTCCGTCATCTTACTCCGCTTGTGGAAAAGGGCTATATATATGTAGCGGTGCCACCCCTTTTTAAAGCATCAAAAGGAAAAGAAAAACATTACTTGATTACCGAAAATGATCGCGATACTTTTGTAAAAAAACACGAGGGTGAAAGCTGGAATATACAACGATTTAAAGGTTTGGGAGAAATGAATGCAGATGAATTGTGGGAAACAACCATGAATCCAGAAGATCGCATTTTAAAACAAATCACGGTGGAAGATGCAGATTTGGCTGACGAAACGTTCACCATGCTTATGGGTGAAGAAGTTCCCCCTCGAAAAAAGTTTATTACCACTCATGCCAAATTAGCAGATTTGGATGTATGACAATGATAATATTATCAATTATTTAAAAAAATGAATCTAAAAAAACTATCGGTTGGAGAAAACCCCCCGGAATTTGTAAATGTATTAATAGAAATTCCTCAAGGATCACTGGTTAAGTACGAACTAGATAAAGAATCAGGTTTTATTATGACCGATCGATTTCATTACACTGCAATGCCGTATCCATTTAATTATGGATTTATACCAAATACCATGGCAGATGACAAAGATCCTGTCGATGTAATGGTCGTATCGTCTCAACCTCTGGGAATTGGAGTAGTCATTCCTGTTCGTGTTATTGGGATGCTTGAGATGGAAGACGAAGCAGGAGTAGACACAAAGATCATTGCAGTGCCTACCAGTAAAGTTGATCCTTTTTATGCACACATTAACGATGTTTCCAATCTCGATGAACCAACATTAAATATGATCAAACACTTTTTCGATCATTATAAAGAACTTGAGCCAAACAAATGGGTAAAAACAAAAGCATTTTTGGGCAAAGGTGAAGCGATGAAGAGTGTCGAAGCAGGAATCAAGTTAGCAGCATAACAATGCCAACTATAAACCAAATATCTATAACAGAAGAGATGAAGAAAGCATATTTAGATTATGCGATGTCTGTTATTGTGGCTCGAGCTCTTCCCGATGTTCGTGATGGTTTAAAACCGGTACATCGAAGAATTTTGTACGCCATGTATAAAATGGGTCTGGTTGCTGGTGGACGATTCTCAAAATCGGTAAAGATAGTAGGAGAGGTACTTGGTAAATATCATCCTCATGGAGATGCTCCAGTTTACGATGCATTAGTGCGTATGGCACAAGACTTTTCAATGCGCTACCCCTTGGTAAATGGTCAAGGAAACTTTGGTTCTATAGACGGAGATCCTCCAGCCGCTATGCGTTACACCGAAGTAAAACTTACCAAGATTGCTGAAGAGTTGCTTCAAGATATTGAAAAAGATACGATTACTTTTGTAGAGAACTTTGACGGAACATTAAAAGAACCCACCTATTTGCCATCAAAACTTCCTAACTTACTGCTCATGGGCTCAGAAGGAATTGCGGTTGGTATGGCAACTAAAATACCACCTCACAACACATCTGAAGTGATTGATGCAGTTATACAAATGCTTGACACCGCTTATTTCCCTGAAGGATCTGAAAAAAAAGATACATCCCTTGAATTTAATGTATCGCTTGATGATATTATGGAGCACATTAAAGGTCCGGATTTCCCAACCTCTGGCATCATATACGGTGAAAATGATATAAAACAGGCATATCAGACCGGTAGAGGTAAGATTCTTATTCGCGGAAAAGTAAAAGATGAAGAGCGCGAAAATGGCAAAATAGCCATAATCATAAACGAGCTTCCTTACCAAGTAAATAAATCAAATCTAGTCGCTAAAATTGCCCATCTCGTGGTGGATAAAAAGATAAAGGGCATTTCAGATTTACGTGATGAATCTGATCGTGATGGTATACGAGTCGTTATTGAACTCAAGCGCGATGCAATTCATAAGAAAGTAATCAATAATTTATATAAATATACCGAGCTGCAATCAAGCTTCCCCGTAAATATGGTGGCACTGGTTGATGGAGTTCCTCAGACACTTTCTCTGAAATCAATACTGGAGTTTTATATTCGTCACCGAGTAGACATCATACGAAAGCGTTCCGAATACGAGCTGGCTCAAGCTAAATACCGAGCTCACATATTGGAGGGGTACTTGATAGCACTAGATAATATCGATGAAGTTATAGAAGTCATCAAAAAATCTAAAGATGAAGCAACAGCTCGTCAGAGTTTGATGAAGAAATTTGGCCTATCTGAAATACAATCACAAGCCATACTTGACATGCAGCTCAAAAGACTTACCGGATTGGAACGAGCAAAAATAGAAGATGAACTTGCCAAACTTCGAGAACTAATAGAATACTTGGAAGACTTACTCAAAGATGTAATGAAGATATTAGGAGTTATAAAAACTGAACTTTTGGAACTCAAAAAGGTGTACGGAGACGCACGACGAACCAAAGTAATAAAAAGTAAGCCAGGTGAAATCACCGATGACATGCTTATCGCAAATAATGAAGTAATTGTAGTTCTTACCAAAGAGGGATACATAAAACAAATTGCTCGTGAGACATTTAAAGAACAAAAAAGAGGTGGAAAAGGGGTGTCTGGCATGACTACCAAAGAAGATGATGATATCTTTTTTATAACAACTGCCATGGCACATGATTATATGATGTTCTTTACCAACTCAGGACGAGTGTTTAAAACACGTGTTTGGGAAATTCCCCAAGGTTCTCGCATATCAAAAGGGAAAGCTATAGTAAATCTTCTGAACCTACAACCTGAAGAGCGCATAACATCAGTTCAAGCATTTAGCGAAGAAGACACCTCTAAACATGAAAAAGCATCAATGCTCATGGTTACCAGACGAGGATTGGTAAAAAAGACCATATTTAGCGAGTATTCAAATATTCGAAGTAATGGTCTAATTGCAATAAAACTATCAGGTAACGACGAGCTCCTTGCCTCTTCACTTTCAGATGGCAATCAACATGTAATGCTTGTAACCAAAGCCGGAAAAGCAATATTGTTTAATGAAAAAGAAGTCCGACTAACTGGTCGCTCTTCAATGGGTGTAAAGGGGATTGATATTGGTCCAACAGATAATGTAGTTTCTACCGCAACCCTCAGTAATGATGATTTGAAAAAATCACTCCTTGTCATAGGTGATAAAGGAATTGGAAAGAGAGTGAATATGAAGCACTTCCGTGGCCAACACCGTGGCGGCAAGGGAGTAAAGATTGCTCCAGCAGGGGACAAGATGGGAATGATTGCGTTTTCTCAAATAGTACAGCCAGAAGATAGTACCATCATCATAACCAGTCAACATGGTCTTGTGGTAAAAACACCAGTCAATAAAGTACCGTCCTATTCACGAAGTGCCAAAGGAGTAATACTTATGCGCTTTTCAAAGCCAGGTGACAAAGTGGTGAGTTGCACGTTTATCTAATGATTATTCCTTGCAAAGACATTGCACAGGAATTTGAAAATGATTTACGATCCCGCACTGCTAAACTTCGATCTCAAGGCGAAATTCCAAAACTCGTCACTATTTTACTCGGGAGTGCTCCTGAACAGCTTTCTTTTGTAAAAATAAAGGAGCGTCTAGCACACCAATTAGATATTGAATTTGAATTTATTCACCTTAAACACGTTCCTTCATTTGAAGATTTTTTATTGCAACTAGATGAGATTGTCAGACGCAATCAAACCTCCGGCATCATAGTTCAACATCCTCTTCCCCATGGTTATGATCATAATGAAATATATAAACACCTGTCTATGACCCAAGATATTGAAGGCCATAAGCCAGATTCTCCGTTTATATTTCCATTGGCATTATCGGTACTGTCTGGATTAAAGCATGTGTTGATTCACCAAACCAAGAAGGGTGGAGACGACAGTGATGTAACAGTAGATTTGAGACATGATGCTTCATTTTTTGCCCATCAGTTAACCGGTAAAAAGGTGGTTATTGCGGGCCGCGGCGATACTGGCGGTGGTCCCATTGCCGCGGCCCTCGAAAAAATTGGCGTTAAGTACACTATGACTCATTCGCAAACCAGAAACCCTGATGCAATATATAGGCAGGCAGATATCATAATCACCGCAACAGGCACGCATATTGTCACTTCGAAAAATATCAAAGAGGGTGTGGTGCTTCTCAATGTGGGGCTTCGTAAAAAAGATGGCCGTCTGCAAGGAGATTATGAAGAAGAAGATATTGATGCTAAAGCTTCTTGGTATAACAAAACTCCTGGTGGACTGGGACCCATTGACGTACTGTATTTATATAGTAATTTGCTTGATTCGGCATGCTCCATGTAATTACCGGACAAACTGCAACAGGAAAAACTGCACATGCGCTTAAACTTGCCAAAGAGATTGGAGGGGAACTAATAAATGCAGATGCCAGACAGCTGTATAAAAAACTTAATATTGTAACGGGAAAAGACCTCCTTCATACTTCTGGTTCATTGCAAAAAGTAAAAGAATTGAATGGTTTTGATATTGGGTACTATGTAATAAAAACATCCCCCACCCCTACGGGGCACCCCCTTCCTGAAGGGGGACCTATTAAAAATCTCCCTTGCCAAGGGAGTACCCCGCCCGAGGCGGGGGGAGGGATGTTGCAACAAATACCTCTTTGGTTGTACGATATCATTTCGCCCAACCAACCATTTTCTACTTATGAGTACAAAACGTGCGCTCAGTGGGTTATACACGATATTACCTCACGAGGAAAGGTGCCCATTATGGTGGGTGGTTCATACTTCTATATTCAACATGTTTTGTATGATGTAATAGAAAATGAAATTCCCCCCAATGACTCTCTTCGAAAAGAACTGAACAATGTGTCAGTGGAACAGTTACAAAACAAACTAAAAGAACTCAATATTGATTTATTTAATACATTAAATAATAGCGAACAACATAATCCCCAGAGACTTATTCGAAGAATAGAGAAGGAGATGTATAACAGATCTCCCTTGGCAAGGGAGCCCTCCCGACCTACGACGGGAGGAAGGGATGTTGAAATTCAAATCATCGGATTCCAATATAAAAATAAAGATGATCTTCAAAATGCAATAACTGAAAGGGTAGAGAAGCGGTTACAAGCTGGAGCAATAGAGGAGACCAAGCAATTACTGAGTGACGGATATGGAGCGCATGATCCAGGCATGAAAACCATTGGCTATACCCAGATTATGCAACATCTCAATAATGAATTATCTTATGATCAGATGAAAGAAGTTTGGATTAATAAAGAAGTGCAATATGCAAAAAGACAACTGACATTTATGAAGAAAAATGATGAAATTCAATGGATAAGTATTTAATACTTGATCCTACCAATAAATCGTGTCATAATGAGTGAATGGCAGAAGTTCCACAATCTCAAAAAAATCAATCTCAACCGCAACCTAAGATAGTAACTATTGAACCACCGGTTCGATTGGCGCCCCCGCTCCCACCAGATCAGCCAATACCCATAGGAAAAAAGAGTACATTAATGTTGTTTATTGCATTTCTCTTTTTTGTAGGGGGACTCGGAACATGGGTATATGTCGAATACTTTTTCAAGTAATTAAATGAATAAAACAACCATCGTTACACTCCTTACCGTAGTTTTTTTTGGTGCTGGTGCATTATTATTCTCCCTTGGGGTACAAAAATATCAGGTGCTTACCAGTTCGAGAGCAGATGAAATCACCTGTAATGGCACTCCAGTTGGCCAATGTGTAGGAGCAAAAAGATGTGCAAATAATCCAGCTGACGATGGAAAATATTATTATTGGTGCATAAAATGTGGTGCAGATGGTAATCCAGAACAAAATGAACAGGGCACTGGCGAATGTTGTGGAAATTGTGGCGGTCCTGCACCAACCGGGGAACAGGGAGCGTGTACCGACACGACCATAACCACTGATGAGGCATTGTGTACAGCAAAATGTAGTGGGAGATATAATTCTGAAGACCCCAATGATTGTAGTGCAAATGGAGGAGTGTCTTGTGGCGCTGGTTGTGCTTATTATGATTCAAATCATCTCCAATGCGGAACCTGTCAAGGAACCAATACAGCCGGGTGGGATGAACTTTGTTGGAAAGGGGCAGAGGGGTCGTCAAATACGATTACTATTCATACTGGTACTGCAGAGGATAACTCCTGTCCGATTAGCTCCAACCCACGGGTGATCACGCTCAATTCAGGACAATGCCATAGTCTAGGTAATTGTGAACAAGCTGACCCGAATGGGGGAGTCGGGCAATGTAATGCAAGTGGTTGTGGCGGTACTCCTGACCCAACTTCTCCTCCTGGAAGCACTGCTACTCCTACGGTACCTCCCAATAGCACTCCTACCAATACCCCAATTCCCCCAACAGCCACGCCATCTCCCCTTCCTTGTGCTACCGACTTTAATGTCACTTGTAGTACTGATGGTACAAAAGTTACTATGAAGTGGACGGGAGTAACTGGTGCAGAAAAATATGTGGTTCGTTTAAATCACGAACCATATGATCCCCCAACAAACTGGTTTAACGCAGCACAGGGTGATCAGTGGTTATTTGACACAACGATAGAAAGAGTAATTAACATTACTCCGGGAGTAAATTATGAATACGATGTGCAACCAGTCAAACCATCTGAACCTACCCCATACCAAGGTCAAAGGTGTCCATTTGCTCGATTTATCTGTGCGGCCCCTACAGCAACACCTACTGCTACACATACACCTACGCATACTCCAACTAGGACTCTAACTCCTGTACCTCCTACGGCTACACACACAGCAGTTCCGCCAACGGCAACACATACTGCGGTACCTCCAACTGCTACGCATACTCTGGTACCTGCAACTGCCACACCTACACAAGTAGTTGTCGTTGTTACAAATACACCAATACCAGTAGTTATTGTTTCAGCTCCGACTCCAACTCCAGTCACACAGCTTGCAGTAGCAGAACAAAAGCCAGGCATTACTCCATGGGCAGTGCTCCTGATCCCAGTTATTATGGTACTTCTTGGACTGGCTCTGTAATGGGAATACTGTCATCCTGAGCGGAGCGAAGGATCCATGTATTGTTAATACAAAGCGCATGGATTCTTCGGTCGTCCCGATGTAAAATCGGGACTACTCAGAATGACAGGAAGCATTACTCTTTAAACAGTTTCATGAATGCATCTTTGGGCACTTCAACATGACCGATCATTTTCATTTTCTTTTTACCCTCTTTCTGACGTTCAAGAACCTTGCGTTTTCTCCCCACGTCTCCACCACCCACGGTTTTTCCCCCTTTAGTTAATACGTCTTTTCTAAATGGAGACAGCCGTTCTGAAGCAATAATTTTCCCTTTATATTTGGCTTGAATCTTTACTTCATATTGTTGGCGCGGAATCAATTCTCGAAGTTTTTTGGTAAGTCGCTGTGCAATTTCAAGCGATCGAGCACTCACCACCACTTGAGAAAACTCTTCCACTTCATCACCATTAAGCATGAGACCTAATTTATCGGCATCTACATGCTCATATCTGACAAGCTCCCAATCAAATGATGCATACCCAGAGGTTATGGATTTAAGCTGATCAAAGAAGTCAGATATCATTTCAGAAAGCGGCATTTCATATTCTATGGTTACTTGATTTTTATTATCCATATGCAGAAAGAGCGCCCGATGTTCTTCGCATAGTTGCATGACTCCACCCACATACTCCTGAGGGGTTATGATGAGAATTTTCACAATAGGTTCTTTATACATACTCCCATCCATTTCGTAATCTACCTGTGGAGGGGTAAGAACCAAACTAAGAAAATATTCACGTTCCAATCGTTCACGTATGACGTCGGCATGCAAGAGTCCTAAAAATCCTACTCTAAATCCTGGTCCCAATGCTTGACTATAGATAGGTTTAAACTCAAGTGCTGAATCCGTAAGATAGATTTTTTCAATTGCCTTTTTGACATTTTCATAATCTTTTGTTTCGGTAGGAAAGAGCGATGCATACACCATAGGTTTCACCTTCTTGTAACCGGGAAGTCCTTCCGTATCTTTTTTACCTACAATGGTGTCTCCCACGCGCACATCGTGAATATCTTTCAAGTTGGTTACTATATAGCCAATCTCACCATCTTCAATGCTGTCCTTAGTAACGAGATCGGGAGTAAATATACCCACTTCAGTAGATTCAAACACCCGATCTCCGATTGCAAGTTTCATAACATCACCTGCATGAGCACTACCTGAAAATAGACGAACAAAGGCAATAACCCCTTTGTGAGGATCGAAATATGAGTCAAAAATAAGGGCTTGTAATGGATGGACAACCACCTCCCCCTTCGGGGACTCCTCCTTAGTAAGGAGGAGAGCTTTATTTTCTGGAAACTCCCCTCCTTGATAAGGAGGGGTGGCTCTCCCAACATGTTGGGAGAGCTGGGGTGGTGGTACTTTCTCAATAATTGCCTCAAGCACACGCTCAACATTTTCTCCCGTTTTTGCAGAGATCGGTATGATGTCATCTGCATTGATTCCCAAAAAATCTTTTAATTCAGTTGTTACTCGATTCACTTCGGCATTGGGCATATCGATCTTATTGACGACCGGTATAATAGTGAGATTTTTTTCAATTGCTTTGTAGGTGTTGGCAATTGTTTGTGCCTGTATGCCTTGAGTTGCATCAACCAATAAGACTGCACCTTCAACACAAGCAAGAGTTCGATCTACTTCATATGAAAAATCCACATGGCCAGGGGTGTCAATTAAATGTAACATGTATTCTTTATGCTTCATCCTCACAGGAGCTAGTTTTATAGTGATTCCGCGTTCGCGAGAAATGGGGTTTCTGTCAAGCATTTGCTCGTCATGCTTGTCTTTATCTATGGTCCCTGTAAGTTCCAATAATCGATCTGCAAGGGTTGATTTACCATGATCCACATGAGCTATGATGGCAAAATTACGGATAGCGTTCATAGGATTCGTATTGAAGTCGCGCCACTTCCATGCCCCCATTGATCTCCGTGAAGGACTATAAGCTTTTCGCCTTTTTGTATATAGTGTTGGTCAGATAATAGTTTGGTTGCTTGGGTAAGTTCTTGAAGGCCAACATCAGATTTCTGATGATAGTCAAATGGTAAGGGAATAATGCCATAAGTTGCAGTGAGAGCTTCTCGCTGATTTATTTTAGGGGTAAATGTATAAATGGGTACTTGTGGACGATACTGTGATAATATGCGCGCTGTTTTTCCTGATTGACTAAAAACAACAAATCCAGCAATAGGTTGGTTTGCTGAAATATATCTACGGTATAGATTATATGCAGTGTCACAGACCATTGCCGTAGTATCTTTTACTGAATATGATATGTATGTGCGAATATCTGCATGATGTTTTGGCTCATAAAAGAGAGCTGTTCTACGCATCATATCTACGGATTTTCCTGGAAATTTCCCTGTTGCTGTTTCACCAGAAAGCATAATTGCATCAGTATGATCATAGATTGCATTTGCTACGTCTGATACTTCAGCGCGAGTGGGAAGGGGAGAAGATATCATAGACTGAAGCATTTGTGTTGCTGTTATAGCAAATTTTCCGGCAATGATGCATTTTCGAATAATCATTTTTTGATAAAATGGTACTTGTTCAATAGCAATTTCTACGCCTAAATCACCTCGTGCAACCATAATTCCATCACTTGCGTCTATTATTTTATCTATGTTATCAAGTGCTCGTTGTGCTTCTACTTTTGAAATTATGAGTGCATTAATTTTGTGCTTTTTTGCCTCTTTTCGAACATCACGTATGTCAGAAGCAGAACGTACAAATGAAAGCGCAATGAAATCAATTTCATTTGCAGCAGCAAGCTTAAGACCGTCTAAGTCACGATCGATTAGCGTAGGGAGTGGAAAGTCAGCACCGGGAATATTGAGCGACTTATTGGTAGCAAGAGTACCTTTGGTATGAGATTTAAGGTACACAGCGCTTCCTTTTTTTACTACCGTGAATGAAAAGGCTCCATCATCTGCTACTGCATGTTGACCATCTGTTAAATATTGAATTATACTGGGACGAGTAATAGAAAATCCTTTAGCTTTCGCTCCTTTTAGGGTTCGCTCACTGAGGAGTAATTCTTCATCTTTTTCAATATCAATCGCATCATCTTTCATGCGAATTCGTATTTCAGGACCAGCTAAATCAATAAGGGTACCAACCGGAATTCCCAACTTATGTGCAACAGCATTTACGCGCTTGATGCGTTCACTATGCCATTCTACTGAACTGTGTTTAAAGTTAAATCGAAAAACATTGACTCCTTTTAATATGAGTTCTTCAATTTTTTCTTCAGAATCGCACGCAGGGCCTATGGTGGCAATGATTTTCGTTAATTTTTGCATATGTTATTATAGTGGCAGAGTGAGTGAAATACAATGCTACGGAGTTGCAGAAGAATCAAGTTCTTGAAGGGCCTGGAGCGCAAATTGATTTGTCGGCTCGAGTTTAAGAGCATTATTAAATGATATACGTGCGTTATCTATATCTCCCGTCTGACCATACATTATTCCTAGATTGTTGTGCAGGAGTGGATTGTTTGGAGAAACCTGCAATGCTTTATTCATATATTCTAAAGCTCTATTAAATTCTTGATGTTGAAAATAAATTATTGATATTTGTTGAAGTGATTGCCACAAGTTGGGATTAATTTCATATGCATGGTTATATAATTCAAGTGCAGCAGCAGGACTTCCTACTTGTTGATACACGTTCCCTAAATTATGATAAGCATCTGCATAATTGGGATTGAGTTCAATAGCTCTGCTAAATTCTTCAGCAGCTCTGTTATAATCTCCCTGACGTGTATACACATCTCCCAAATTATTGTGTGTTTTAGGGTCTGATGGTGAAGTTTTTCCCGTTGCGATCCATAAATTATCTTCATTTTTCCAATCAATATTTCGCATGATGGTACGCGTAATAAGTCCAAGCACCACAAGAGCTATCAAAACACCTGCAATTATGTTTATTTTCCTATTCTGAAGTAATTCACTACAATAATAAGCTACTACTACCAGTACACCCACTGTTGAAAGGTAGGCATATCGTTCTGCTACAATCCATGCTACTCCGGGAGAGAGAAGTGTGGGAAGTAATCCTACAAAGAATATACTTCCCCAAAAAAAGAGCTTTTTTTCTTTAATAAAAAGATAGAGAAGTACTAGTAACGATAGTATGAAAATGGCACTATGGATAACTAATCCTATACCTGAAATTGTAAATTCAGAGTGATATAACGTAAGATTCTGTGGCCAAACTATAAGTTGAATATAATTTGAAATCGCAACGGGAATTTTAATAAACAAATTAATAGGTACGATTTGTTGATATGATGTTTGCGCAAGTGCTTCTTGCCGAGAAGACAAAGCGCTAGTAAGCACGATGAAGGCATATACTCCTGATAAGAATATATATGGAATTGTTCGCATCCAATTTTTTCTCAAAGATCCAAACACAAATTCATATACTAAAAAGAGTGGTGCCAATGAAGCTGCTGCAATAGATGAAGCAAGCGAAAAAAAGAAAAATAAATAGGAAATAATTAGATGTGCTACTCTTTTTTGAGAATTAATATATAGGTACAAGGATAATAAAAAGAAGAAACTATACTGCACATATCCACCTCCCGATATCCAGGTAACCGACTCTACAAAAATTGGATGCACCGCAACCAGAAGTCCTGCCAAAAATGCAACATTTCGATTCAACTGAGATTTGAGAATATAGTATAGGGTTGTAACTGCTCCAATATGAAGAAGTACATTAATCATGCGAAATGTCACCGGGGCTACACCACCAATTTTTACTGCAATGGTAAAAAAGAGAGGACGGACAAAATGAAATGGATTGTCAGTAATATCTTTTAACGTTCCTAAATTTTTGTTTTGAAGAATACCAAAATCGTCTGATAAAAATACATTATTTAATCCATTTGCATAAGCTATTATTATGATAAGTCCAAGAAGAGATACGCTGATAATATCAGTGTATTTATACGACTCTTGAGATAATTCTGGTTTACGAGGCAGGGTTGTGGATGGTGCTTTTCGATATTTATATCGATTTTGCTTCTTTTTCGACATAGAATTATTCTATAGTACAATGATTGAATCATATTTACTATGGAATATAAGATACATCTTACCTGCAGACTCTGTGATTCACCTCATTTAGTTGAGATTATCAATCTTGGTGACCAAATGATCCAACATGCTTTCATACAAAAAGATAAATCGAGTCCATCATTAAGTAAATATCCAACCAAATTGATGAGGTGCACTAATAAAGCTTGTGGATTAGTTCAGCTAAAACATTCAATCGATCCTAAAATACTGTATGAGGTGTATTGGTATAGATCAAACACCAACAACACCATGAAGAATCATTTGCAGCAATTGATGAATGAAGCCCTTCAAAAATCTGTGATCACCAATCCTAAACTCCTTGATATTGGATGTAACGATGGAACCATGTTGGATTTTGCTCCAAAGACATGTAAAAAAACAGGAATTGACCCTTCAGATATTGCTGAGGAAGTTGATGATTCAATTGAACTCATACAAGATTTCTTCCCTTCAAAAAAAATCGGTCAAAGAACATTTGATATTATCACTTCTATTGCAATGTTTTATGATGTAGATAATCCTGTGAAGTTTGCAAAAGAAATCAAAAAAATATTAGCAGTTAAGGGACTATGGATATTGGAAGTGGCTTACTTGCCAACGACAATCCAAAATACATCTTACGATACCATTTGTCACGAACATCTTACCTACTACCATCTGGGTGCACTCGATCAGATAGCCAAACAGGCAGGGCTAAAGATTGTAAAGGCAGGTCTAAACAGTATTAACGGAGGAAGTATACGATGCTATCTTACCCATGTAGATTCTATAATCTACGATGATATCTCTTCAGATATTGAAATGATAAGAAATGAAGAAAACAATATTATGAGAAATAAAAAAGATTATTATCAATCATTCACTAAAAAGGTAAAACGACATAAAAAAGAGCTTTTTGACCTTATACAAAAGTTGAAAAACGATGGTAAAACTATTCATATCTATGGAGCATCGACAAAGGGCAACACCATTTTACAATATTGTGGAATTGATAATAAATTGATAGATGTTGCTGCAGATAAAAATGAAGAAAAGTGGGGAGCTCGTACACCTGGCTCGAATATTCCTATTATAAGTGAAAAAACTTCCCGAGATATGAGGCCAGATTACTACTTAGTTTTGCCATGGTCTTTTAAAGATGAATTCTTAAAAAGAGAGCAAAAACTCCGAGATATGGGAGTAAAAATGATTTTTCCGCTTCCAGAAATACTCATAGTATAATCTGCTATGCGCATAGTATTTATATCTTCACTCCTTCCATCTGGTCATTTTTCTGAAATACTGTGTTCATCTTTACAAAAGCATACCGATTTAGATATATCTATTTACACAGATATGAACCCTCTCAATAAGAGGATTAAAACATGTAAGAAAGTGAAAATGGTTTGGAGAAAAGGCCCATGGTTTATGATCGATATATTGAAGCAACTGCAAAGAGATAAACCTGCACTCGCTCACATACAACAAGAACTCAATATGTACGGAGGTGGGGTAACGGTATTGTTATTTCCACTCTTGTTGTTTTGTATTAAGTTAATGAATATTCGTGTGGTAACTACCATTCACGCCGCCGTATATAAGAAAGAAATTGATAATACATTTGTATCATTATTTCTTATGAAGCCACCGTGGTATATGCGACCTTTTGTGCTTAAATTCATATTTAATAGCTTATTTTTATTAATCTCATGGTTCTCAGATATAGTTGTTTCACATTCAAATATGCTGGAAGATATTCTTACAAAGGATTACGGTGTACAAAAGCATAAATCATGGGTAATACGCACCATTATCCCAAAGCTTAAACGATTAATACGACAGAAAGATCACTATTTTCTGGTATTTGGTTATATTGTGCGAAGAAAAGGATTACAAAACCTTATTGATGGATTTTCTCAGTTTCATAAAAAACATTCAGATTTCAAACTCATTCTAGCAGGTGGAACAATCCCAGGACAGGAGCGGGCGCGAGATGAATTGTATGAATATGTAAAAAGAAAAAAAATGAGCAACTCTATTGTCTTTACCGGATTTGTAAATGATAAGCAGATTGACAAGTTATACAAACATGCATATGCAGTCTTAATTCCGGCATATATCTCAATGGGCTCGAGTGGACCTCTTTACCATGCTCAGAGTTATAGTAAATGTATATTGGCATCAGATGTAGGACATTTCAAAGAAGATATCCAAAATAATATCAATGGCATATTAGTAAATAACAGTAAATGGAATGAATATTTGAGTTTAATTGTAGATAATCAAATTCTCGCATCACAATTAGAACAAGGAATAAGGAAAGAAGCACAGAATAAATCACCGAAAAAAATAGCTGCAACCTATCGTCAGATGTATCAATCTTTGATGAAATAATGGGAAAATACTTAGCAACTATTTGCATTCCTACTACTAGATCCGAAGATGCTATTTACGATTGTTTGGATTCGCTTGAAACACAAAGCAATAAATCTTTCCAAGTAATTATTGTTTCCAAATCAAAAACGAAAAATGTAGCTACTCAAGCTCGATCATACTCATATCCCATATCGAAGGTCATACAAAAAAGAGAAGGATTGGTGGGCGCTATGAATGATGGATTAGATAAAACAAAAACTGAATATTTTATTCGTATTGATGATGATGTGACGCTCGATAAAAGATGGTTCGAACATATAATATTGCCATTTAAGAAAAAAAACGTCGGTGGAGTAACTGGTCCAACTCTCATAGATAAAACCAGATTAAAAGAGCGGGATGTATTTGCTTTCCTTACTCAAATCAAAAAAAATAATTTATTAAGAAAACTTATCATCGAGTATTTGTATGAAAATAAGATATTTGAAGTAAGCACCTTTCTGAAAAGCGGTGTTTTTACGCTTGGATCAAATTTTAAAGAATATATCCCAAAGAAATCAGTGCAAGTAAATAATTTTGAAGCCTGCAACTTTGCTGTTCGCACCAATCTTCTTAAAAAACTAGGAGGTTTTGATGATGTTTTTGCCAAAGGTCTTGGTGAATATCATGAGGCAGATATTGCCATGAAAATCCAAAAAGCAGGGTACAGCATCCTATTTCATCCCAAAGCCATTGCACATCATACTATCAGCCGTGACTCAGGTACAACACGCAAAGATGCATATCACCGAATACAAAATTTCATTCATTTTTATAAACGGCATTTTATAATTGATAGTTTGGATGATTTGATGCGTTTTTCTACCAATCTTCTTGTACAGAATTGTTATTATGTGTACACAGGAATCAAAAGACGAGACATATCTCAATTTGGATCTCTATTAGGAACATTAAAAGGATTATTATTAACCAAAATAGTATGAACTACTTAGTAACAGGGGGTTTTGGATTTATTGGCTCAGCTATAGCTTTAAAACTAACAGGAAATGTAACGATTGTTTCACAATCTAAAAAACATTCACATCGAATTGCATCCTCTGATTTTAAGATACTATATAAACGAGTAGGTAAGTTAACTAAAAAAGATTTAAAAGATATTGATGTTATTTATCACTGCGCAAGCACGGTAGATAATTTTACCGTCTTGGAAACTCCATATAAAGATGTTGACGTAAATATTAAAGAGACAATCTATTTACTTGAACTTTGTAAAGAAATGAAAAAGAAGCCAAAGATAGTATATCTATCAACGTTTTTTGTATATGGCAATCAATATAGTGTAGATAAAAAACCACTGAGTGAAGAAAGTAAAACCAATCCACTTTCATTATATCCTGCCACAAAACTCTGTACGGAATCCATATTGGAGCTCTATTCCAGACTCTACAATATACCTTATACTATCTGCCGGCTCACAAATATTTACGGCCCGACAGATCTTGCAACCAATAAAAAGGGTGTCATTAATTTTTTTGTAAAACGAGCGCTTGAAGGGAAGCCACTAACAGTATATGAAGGTGGTAATTTCTGTCGAGATTATATTTATATAGATGATGCGGTGCGAGCTATCATGCTGACTGCTAAACAAAAAGATTGGGGAACCTACCTTGTAGGATCTGGAACGTCGATATTATTTATCGATATGATATCAATTATTCATAAAGTAACTTCGAGTAAATCAGATATTGTTTCTATACCAACTCCACTATTTCATCATGTGGTAAGTGTCGGAGATTTTGAAGCAGATATCAGTAAATTGAAATCTCTCGGATGGAAACCAAAAATCAACCATGTTCAAGCGATTAACAAAATAGTAAATCATATGAAATCTTCAATAAAATGATTAATACAAAACCACACATTTCTATAATCATCGCAAATTATAATGGCAGTTATTTTTTGAAAGACTGTATTGATTCAATTTTGAAAGAGAAATCAGACATATATGAAATCATCGTTGTTGATGATAATTCAACAGATAACAGTATTGCAATTTTAAACAAATATAAAAAAAGTAACCTACTGAGTTTGATCGCATTAAGAAGAAATAAAGGAGCTGCACATGCGCGAAATACGGGAGCTTCGAAAGCAAAGGGAC
>JAQBTX010000073.1 GCA_027624795.1 bacterium
ATTCGTGAATCTAAAAAGGGAGAAAAAATAACTTCTCTAGAAAATAAAACCTATGAGCTACCAGGTGGAGACATAGTCATAGACGACGGAAATGGCACCATAATAGATCTTCCCGGAATAATTGGTACCAGTAATAGTGTGGTTATAGATTCAACCAAAAATATACTCTTTTTTATAGATAATAATAATCCGGTGAAGATGCGCCGTACATCCATGTCACTTGGCATTCGCACAAATGCTGCATCACTCAATGAAAAAGAACCAGATCCAAAACTTGCATTTACTGCATTTCTTCGCGGTATTGAACTGTATGAACTGGTTGCAGGTGCAAAAATAACGAGTAAATACTTAGATATTTACCCTTCACCCCAAACGCCATCAACCATAAAGGTGTACCTCAAAGATATCCATAGAATCATGGGAATCATTATTGAGGAAGATGAAATAATGTCTATACTTTCAAACCTTGGATTTGAAAGTATACGACATGAAAATCCAGAACTTGCGTATCCGGACGGCGTGTATTTTGAAATAGTGGTACCAACCGGAAGAATAAAAGATATACAAATTAAAGAGGATATTGTGGAAGAAATTGCCCGCATATATGGGTATCATAACTTTCCCAATACGATTTCACCCATGGTGTATATAAAACAACCTCAAGAAGTAGAGCATTTGTTCAAAGTTCAATATAAAGCAAAGTACTTTTTAAAGCATATTGGACTCCATGAAATAATGAACTATTCAATGATCTCAAAATCTCTTATTGAGGCGATGGGAATGGAACCAAAAGATCACCTAAAACTCGCAAACACCATTTCAACTGAAATTGAATATATGAGAATATCGCTTATACCTTCATTGGTAAAAAACATAAAAGATAATAGGGGAAAACGAGAAGTACTTACATTTTTTGAAATTGCCAAAACCTATACAGAGCGCGCAAGTGACTTACCTATAGAGGAATATAAACTTGGCATTGCAACGACAACTGATTTTGCAGATATAAAAGGCATCATAACTTCACTTTTTGCAGATTTGAAAATAACTGACTTTGATATTGAAGCTGGTGAGGATGATTTGCTTGCAAATGGCGAATCGGCAATATTAATGCATAAGGGTAAACAAGTTGGAATACTGGGAAAACTTGAAGCTAAACACTCGCAACTAATGGAACTTTCTGGCAGCGTATATGTTGCTGAAATTCTCTTTGAGTTTATAGCAGGTGAATATACGTCAATGGGGAAATACACTCAGCCAAATCAATATGCGGTGGTAAAGCTTGACACTACTATTGAACCAGGAGAAAAATCATTTAAACAAATCCAAAAACTTGCTCATGCAACTTCAACATTATTGCAAAAAGTAGAATATATAAGTTCTTACCAAACTAATATATCTCTTCGGTGTTACTTCACATCCCCTACGGAAAATATATCTGAGGAAATTGCAAAGAAAGAACTTGAAAAAATATTAAAAGCTCTGTAAATGTAAGAGCTCACGGTCTGTGACAGAACTATATCAAATATGTCATTGCGAGCGGAATGAAATGGAGCGTGGCAATCTACCTCTGTCATCCCGCACTTGATGCGGGATCCAGTCTAGATTCCCGTTTTCACGGGAATGACAAAGTTTTTTTGCTCATTAAACAATGTTTAATTATTATGTCATTGCGAGCAGAATGAAATGAAGCGTGGCAATCTACCTCTGTCATCCCGCACTTGATGCGGGATCCAGTCTAGATTCCCGTTTTCACGGGAATGACAAAGTTTTTTGTTTTTAAAAGCACCGAGAGGCGAATGATATAATTATGCTATGGCATACCTTAGTAAAGACGATTTAGAACGTATAGATACCATCATAGAAAATCTACGTATGAAGACCGGATGCTCATTTCCCGAAGGGAATTTAGTGGATTTTGCAAAAGCACTTGGCGTCTTGGTGTATGAATCTAAGTTTATTAAACATGATGATGTTGACGGTTTTCTAGAGAGCCCAACAAAAAGTAATGAAAAAGCAAAAATATTCCTCAATAAAGATCGTCCCACGGCCCGTAAGAAGTTCACCCTCGCACATGAGCTTGGCCACTATATCCTGCATAAAGATTCTCAACGGCAATATCGCTTTGATGAATTTGACTACTCTGGAGATGAAGAAGAAGTAAAAAAAGAAACGGAAGCAAACTATTTTGCTGCCAGCTTACTTGTTCCTGAAGAAAAGTTAAAATCAATTCTAGCCCTTTCAAGAGGTGATATAAATATCGCAGCAGAGTATTTTGGTGTCTCAAAACCTGTTATTGAAAACCGCATCAAATGGTTAAAAATAAACAAATGAATAAACCCGATGCCACCAAACCATTACGGAAACAATCTTACATAAATGAAACTATTGAGGTTGATGATCTTTCTCCTAATAATACATCCAATAACAATCAACAGATCTTAAGCAGCTTAATGGATGAAAGAAAAAATAATCGAAGGGAAATGCTTAAGCATGTACTTAGCCTTACTTACTTGTCGTTTGGACTCCTTGCGCTCATTGTGATAGTCCAAGGAACAATGCGAATTGTTACGGATGTAAGAGATTTTACTCTTCTTGATAATTATCAACTGAATATTTTTGCAGTATCGGTTTTTGGACAGATGATCGGGGTTATCATCGTTATTGTGAAGTCACTCTGGGATGACGAGCAATATTTGAAGAAGTTGTGGGGGAGAGCATCAAAAAAGGGTCGGACCCTTATTAAATCAAAGTCTCAATCTCTACAGTGTCAGTTGTCCTTCTGTTAACACTCTGACATAGATGGCGGCATTATCCATTCTTAGTACTTTGAATTTGATTAAGCGTATATGTGTCGTTAGGAGACATATCATTTCCTGGTGCTGTTACCATGGCGACAAACTCATCGGTTGTCATACGGCCTGTAGTAACGGTTACTGGTATTGAAATCAGTGCCGCTCCTTCTCTCACTCCCTGAGGATGAACCATATGGAACTCATATCCAAGCCGATTTTTCTCTACACTCTGTAATTCTGAAGCAGCTTTCCAATGTTTATATTCATGAGCGTATTTCTTTAAAGCAGTTCTAGCAGCAACAATCTTTTCTCTGCTCATAGGATGAGCCCATTGTAGCAATTCCACTTCATGCGATAACCAATAATAAAGGTTTTCTTCACCTTCACTAAGAAGGACCGAGTTGGTATAAAAATCATCTGGCATTTCTTCATCTCTAATTGGTTTCAAGATG
>JAQBTX010000074.1 GCA_027624795.1 bacterium
CAGCCCCTGACGTTTCGTCAGGGGCTGCCCCCATAAAACGGCTCCAGTTCCGTCCCGTGAGTTGCTCTATTACAGAAACGTCATATCCACTCTCACGAATCTTCTCCATAGCTTTCTTTCCAATGCCCCGCGTTGGAGTATTAATGCATCTATTCCAAGAAATAGTGTCATTTGGGTTTTGAAACACACGCAGGTATGCCAAAGCATCTCGAACTTCCCTTCTATCATAAAACTTGACTCCTCCTACTATCCTGTATGGAATGCCCGCACTAATAAAAGCCTCTTCAATCGCACGAGATTGCGCATTTGTCCTATACAAAACAGCACAGTCACTATACGCAGACCTCGACAAATGTTCTGATGACATAGATTCTGAAGACCCAAAGCCCAAAGCAATTGCATCAGCTACATAGCCAGCCTCTGATTTCTCATGTTCAGCCTCATATAAAAATATCTTTTCACCAATCACATTGTCTGTAAATAAATCTATCGAAATATGTGAAGAATTGTTTTCTATCAACGTTTTCGCAGCATTTAAAATATTACCTGTAGACCTATAATTTTTTGCGAGCTTATACATCTTGGCACTAGGATAATCTTTTTCAAACTGAAGCATGTTTCTATAGTCAGCACCGCGCCATGAATAAATCGATTGCGATACATCTCCAACTACAGTTACGTTCTTATGTAATCTGGATAGTTGTTTAACGAGGCTATATTGTACCCTATTTGTATCTTGGTACTCATCAACAAGTATCTGTTTAAACTTTTTTTGATACTTTTCGAGTACATTTGGATTATCACGAAAAAGCCTTACTGTCGCGAATAATATGTCATCGAAGTCCAAAGCGTGGTTGTCTTTTAACCTTGCTTGATACTCTGGATAAATTTTACTAACCCTTTCAAAGAAATAATTTCCGCCAGCTTGTGCGGCATACTCTTTTGGGTCAATTAATTCATTTTTTGCCCTAGAAATAGATGCTAAAACAGCTTTAGGAGCTAAGTCTTTTACAGAGTCCCCTTTTTCATCCAATATCTCTTTTATAATTTTCTTGGAATCATCTGTATCATATATGACGAAATTGTTTGCTAAATCAGAAACACTACCCTCTATCCTCAAAATTCTTACGCATATTGCGTGGAATGTACCAATCCATGAAGGAGCTGTATATCCCTGATCCGCAAGTAGAGAATTAACCCTTTCTTTCATCTCTTTTGCGGCTTTATTCGTAAAAGTAACGGCTAATATCTCATCAGGCTTTAAACCTTTTTCTTTTATTAGATATGCAATCTTATGTGTTAGGGCCCGAGTTTTACCACTTCCGGGCCCCGCAATGATTATTGCAGGGCCCTCATCATGCAAAACTACTTCCTTTTGTTCTTGGTTTAATGAATCAATTAAAAAAGAATCCATGTTATTAATATTTTGGGAGGTAATTCTGAAAATTAGTCGCGTCGATGGTAACTTTATCAATCTTTTGTTCAACAATCTCTAAAGCTGCCTTTCTTGCCATATTTTCTAATGTCCTTTGAAGCGAACGGATTCCACTATCAAAACCAAGCGGGCGTAATATTAATGGCCACACGTCTGCTGAAAATTCAAGTTGATCTTCATTTAGACCAGTGCTTTCTCTTACACGTGGAAGCAAATAATCCCTCGCAATAACCTGCTTTTCGTCATCCGTATATGACGGCATTCGAACTACTTCTAAACGGTCAAGTAATGCGGCGCTAAATGTTCCAACCTTATTCGCAGATACTATAAACATAACTTGAGATAAATCTACTGGGTAGTCAAAATAATGATCTCTAAAGCTTGTGTTTTGCTCAGGGTCTAAAACCTCAAGCATTGTAGCCATAATATCTGCGAGCAAACCAGTCTGGCCGCTAGCTTTATCAAGCTCATCTAACAAAATAACAGGATTTCTAACACCAGTTCTGATAATAGCTTTAATAATCTGCCCAGGTTCAGCACCTTCAACTGCTTTATCCCTGCCCCTAATTTCTAGCACAGAGCCAATAGCTCCCATTGAAACCCTATAAAAAGGGCGATTTAATGCTTCGGCAATACTTTTTGCCATCGTGGTCTTACCTATACCCTGAAGTCCAACCATGCAAATTATCGGAGATCTGTCGAGAGCTTTAAAATCTTTCTTTTCGAAAAGTAACTGTCTAACAGCCAAATATTGAGCAATTCTGTCTTTTACAACACTAAGACCGTAGTGGTTTTTATTGAGGACCTTTCGTACACGATTAATATCTAAAATTTCCTCGGCTTTCCCATTCCATGGGAATGAAATAATCCAGTTTATATAATTACCGATAATGTCGTATTCCCGTGAATAAACACCTGCTTCAGACATTTTTTCCAAACGAGTCAGCATTGCTAAGCAAGATTGTTTTAATTCTTCTGGAATTTCCACACTATTAATTTTGTTTAGTAAGATATCCGTTTCTTTTTGACCGGAATCCTTTGAAGAACCGATGGACAGGACAGACTGATTCATAGACCGATTCTATCATATTGAAACAGATAGAATTTGAAACTAGACGATGGATTTTAATCTTGATACCATCAAGACAATGCCTAAACTTGATACGTTAAAAACCTCTACTAATAGCTTGGTTGACGATGACTACGACACACCAAATACATTGGACGTCAATGACGATAATACAGATAACGTTGTTCCTGCAGACGTTGACGATAACGAAGAAGCGGCAAGAGATGATTATCTAAATAAACTTGGCAAAATAGTAGAACAGGTACAAGACGAACTTGAGTCGGAATCTAACAGTGACGATAGCATATCTGTAGACCCCGAAAAGCTTACCGATGCGATTGAAACTCTATCTGAGCTTTTACATATTAGAGCGGAACAATTAGCAGAAAAAGAGCTACCTCCACATGTAGATGAAAAGGTTGAAGAATACAGGTAAGAACTAACTTATCCTTGGGAATAAATTCTCTGACTTAGCCTTCCCTGAAAATATATCTCTTATCTTTTGAGAAGTCTCCGGCATGATTGGAGATCCAATCTCGGCTATATTTAGAATTTTTTCAATT
>JAQBTX010000019.1 GCA_027624795.1 bacterium
AATTTAATTTTTCGTTGAAAGTACTTATTGGTCAACTTGAGGGAAATAGAATTACCTCGGAGATTATCATTGTTGACTGGAACTCTCCTGATTTTGAGCACCCTCTTATTAATGAAATACGGATAAAACAAAACTCAGAATATGTCTCTGTCGTTGTCTATGAAATCGATAATTCGATCCATTGTAACTACCGCGGTCATGAAGTCCGAAACCTAGTGTGCGAGGTTGCCTTCAACGTTGGTATTAGACGTAGTCGGGGTAACTTTGTCGTAGGGAAAGTCTCGGATACGTTCTATTCGAGTGGGCTAATTAGTTTGATTGCTCAGAGAAGGTTAGTTAATGAATATGTCTATCGGGTAGATCGAGTCGATGTGAATTCACAATTTCCGGTCCCGAAAGATTGGGAGCGTCATTTTGAGAAAAATATTGTTGTCAGGAAAAGTTCCCCTAGAGGTAGTATTCACGTGAAAGCGTGTGGTGATTTTCTTCTAATGAGTAAAAATAAGTGGTTTTCCATTAGAGGGTTTCCAGAAGTTGATTCTGTTGTCCATCATGGTTCAGATGGCGAAGCTCTTCATGCGGCAATAGGCGCTGGAGCCAGGCAAGAATACTTGGCACCTGAAGCGTGTATTTATAAGCTTAGTCACAGCAGGATGTATGATTCTCGAGTTAGTGCAAGAAAGAGGAAAGGAGATAGGTTCAAAGGCGCTTTTCTGGGTGAAATGGACCGAAATTTGGCTCAAAAGTTCATTGTAGTGGTTGTGCGATTGGTTCTGGGGTTGATGAACTTACCTAGTACCAGAATTTCTAATATCGAGACTCGTTCAATTTATAGGTATTATCTCGTTGCGAATTTCAGGAGGGTATTTTGGGGTGGAGGTTTTTTGAAATCGGATGACTGGGGTTTAAGGGACTTAGCGCTAACACCTAAATGTGTTACCAAAGCGAATTGGGAGGATTAGAAATGTTGGATAAAGTAACATCTCATCCTTGGAAATTTATTTTTATATAAAAAGTGTTGACTAATATGTTAGATCAAAAAACATCTAAATTTTTTCATGGTAAGAATTGTGTTGTGACTGGTGGTACCGGGATGATCGGTAGGGAAATCGCAATTACTTTAGTAGAAGCTGGTGCCAATGTAAGGGTTATTTCTTTAGACAAGATAAAAGTTCATGAAAAAATAGATCATGTCTACGGCGACTTGACCGACTTTAATTTTTGCAAAGAACAAACCAAGGACATGGATTGTGTTTTTCATGTTGCAGGGATTAAAGGGTCGGTGAAAGTAACTATCGAGAAACCGGCTAGTTTTTTTGTTCCATTGTTGATGTTTAACACAAATGTTTTAGAGGCGTCGCGTCTAAATAAAGTCCCAAAACTTGTCTACACAAGTTCAATTGGTGCTTACTCTAGTAACGAGGTGTTCGTGGAGTCTGAAGAGGACGATCAAGGACCTCCTATGGATATGTTTCCAGGTTGGGCGAAGAGAATGGCAGAAATGCAAGTTAAGGCGTATCAAATACAATACGGATTGACCGACTACTCTATCGTACGACCATGCAATGTGTATGGTCCTGGAGACAACTTTGATCCCGAAAATGCAATGGTGATACCTAGTCTAATGTCAAGAATTCGGTCGGGTGAAGATCCTATGGTGATATGGGGAGATGGTTCGGCCGTTAGAGATTTTGCGTTCTCGCGGGATGTGGCAGAGGGCACTATTCAGGCTCTTCACTACGGTACTGGAGGTCGGTATCTTAATTTAGGAAGTGGAACTGCGGTTACTATCCGTGAGCTGGTCGAGACGCTAAGTTCATTTTTAGACTTTGATTACAGGTTTGATGTTGAAAAATCATCTGGTTTTCCGAGACGGCTTATGGATATTTCTCTAGCTCGAAAAATGATTCACTACAATCCTAGCACTTCATTGGAGCAAGGTTTGAAAGAGACTTGGGCTTGGTTTCTTGAGAACAAGGATGAGCACCTGTTTAAAAAGAATTATTTTAAAGAGTAATGTTCTAAATCATATCTTAATTAATCATCGAGTCTATGTATGCAAACCCCTAAACGAGCATTTATCACTGGAATAACTGGAATGGTTGGCTCTCACCTTGCTGATTACATTATAAAAAACACTGATTGGAATATAACCGGGCTCATCCGATGGAGAAGCCCGCTAGATAATATTTCTCATTTACTGTCTAGCATCAACGGTGGAGATAGAATTAATTTGGTGTACGGTGATCTCCGTGATGCTATATCGATAGACAAAGCGGTTGAAGAAGTTCGGCCTGATTATGTTTTCCATTTGGCTGCTCAATCTTTCCCTAAAACCAGTTTTGATGCACCCTTGGATACCATGGATACCAATATCCAAGGTACAACCCGCGTATTAGAGTCTCTAAGAAAACATAGTCCAAATGCTGTAATTCATGTTTGTTCTTCCTCAGAAGTTTTCGGAAGAGTGCCAAAAGAAAAATTGCCAATCGATGAAGAGTGCAACTTTCATCCCGCATCGCCTTATGCAATCTCAAAAGTGGGGACCGATCTTGTAGGGCGATTCTATGCCGAAGCTTATAATATGAAAGTCATGACGACGAGGATGTTTACTCATACTGGGCCCAGAAGAGGAGATGTATTTGCAGAATCATCGTTTGCGAAGCAGATAGCCCTAGCTGAAGCTGGGTACACTAGCCCAGTAATTAAGGTCGGAAATTTAAAGAGTTTAAGAACAATCGCAGATGTTAGAGATGCGGTAAGAGCATATTTCATGCTTTTAACTATCAATCCGCAGGGTGGGGAGTATTACAATATCGGAGGGAACTTTAGCTTGGAGATTGGCGAGCTTTTGGATTATCTTATATCAATTTCCACCATTAAATCTGAGCTAACGGTCGAGTTAGATCAAACAAGACTTCGCCCTATTGATGCCGATCTTCAGGTTCCGAATACTTCAAAATTTGAACGGCATACGGGGTGGCAGGTTGAAATCCCATTTGAAGAAACCATGCTAGATCTACTTAATTATTGGCGAGACAAGGTTAAAAACGAGGGTAACAATTTTTTAGCTCGTTAAAGGCAAAAGTTTTGAAGTATAAAACAGTTTTCACCACTCCCTTTTTTGATATTGAGGCTGGTATCGAATCTATTCTCGGTACCACAGCAGAGCCTTATTACAGAATGACCGGTTCTGACTCTGTAATATGTTGCGCCATGACAGTTAGAGGCGAGTTTGTCATGATTAAGCAGTATAGGCCGAATATCGAGTGTTTCACATTGGAGTTACCAGCTGGTGGTATTTCTAATGATGAAAACCCGGTAGATGCAGCTAGGAGAGAGTTTGCAGAAGAAACGTCTTTAAAATGCGAGTTTGTGGCATTAGGTGATTTCAAACTCATGATGAGCAGAACTAATATCAGAGAACATATTTTTTTTGGCCTAAACCCATCTATAGACCCTTGTGCTACTCAGGAAAGTGGTATTGAGGTTGTATTCGTCAAAAGGACAGAACTAATAGAGTATTCCTTAGCCGGCGGCTATAAACAGTTGGCTGGTTTGGGAGTTATCCAGTTAGCATCTAATTATCTCGGCTTAGATATTCTGAGAGAGCCAATGGATGTAATTTTTGAACAATTTAATATGAGAGTTAATTATGAAGGTTGAGAAAACGGATTTAGACGGTGTGTTGATAATTGATCCCCCCACTAATTTTCAGGATTTTAGGGGTTCTTATGTTGAAATATACAATGAAAAGATTTACAAGGAAAATGGTATTACTCAAGATTTTATTCAAGATGACATTTCCACCTCTAGGCATAATGTTTTACGAGGAATTCATGGTGATGCGTCAACATGGAAGCTAGTATCATGCTTGTATGGTGCATTTTATCTGGTTGTATTAAACAATGACCAAAATTCACCGCAATATAAGAAGTGGCAGTCGTTCCATTTATCAGATGTAAATAGGAAGCAAATTTTGATTCCTCCGATGTTCGGCAATGGACATTTAGTTTTGACTGACAGTGCGATATTTAATTATAAGCAAACTACTGAGTACAATAGAGAAGGCCAATTTACAATCCAGTGGGATGATCCTAATTACAATATTTGGTGGCCTACTAAAAATCCTATTCTATCAGAGAGGGATGGAGGGTGATGATTTCTTCAAATTATTTTAAAGATAAAAATATACTTGTGGCTGGGGCTTCTGGTTTTGTAGGTACGCACTTAGTCAAGAGGTTATCTGATCTTGGAGCTAATGTTCGGGGATCCTATTTGAATAGGCGGCCGTCAGAGTATTTAGTCAATGTGAGTTATATAAAAAGTGATTTTACTAATTATGATGACTGTGTGGAAGCTACTAAAGGTATAGACTATGTTTTCATGGCTGCAGCTAACACCTCCGGTGCAGCGGTCATGGAAAAAACCCCCTTGGCGCACTTAACGCCAAACGTGGTAATGAATTCTCAGATTCTTGCAGCATGTTATGAAAATGGAGTCAGTAAGTTTTGTTTTATTAGTAGCAATACAGTCTATCCCGTCACTGATTTTGCTGTTAAGGAAGATGACGTTAATTATGAATTTTTCCATAAGTATTTTGTTGTTGGTTGGATGAAATTATTCTCTGAGAAAATGACTGAAATGTATGCAAACCATATCAAGGAACCTATGAGCACTTTAGTGGTGAGGCCTGGCAATCTTTATGGGCCACACGACAAATTTACATGGAAGGAGTCTAAGGTGATCGCTGCTTTGATCAGAAAGGCGATTGAGAGACATGATCCCTTTCCAGTGTGGGGTGATGGAGAGGATTTAAAAGATTTTTTATATATAGATGATTTTGTCTCTGGCCTTCTAATAGCGTTTGAAACCATTAAAGATTTTCAGTCAGTCAACATAGCTTCTAGCGCGCCTGTGACGATAAAAGATGTGCTATCTAAAATATTAAAGGCTTCGAATTATGAGAACGCGCAGATAGAATTTGATGCTTCGATGCCGACAATGCTCCCCAAGCGCCTTATAAACAATGACAAAATGAGATCACTCTCTAATTGGTCACCTAAAGTTTCATTAGACGAAGGTCTTCAGAAGACGATTGATTGGTATAAGGAATATTATAGGAATATTACTCCAGAGGATGCGCATGGTAATCAGTAGAACTCCATTTAGGATATCGTTTTTTGGTGGGGGCACAGATTACCCCACCTGGTATGAAACGAACGGAGGCATGGTTATGAGTGCTACGATAAATAAGTATGCATATCTAACCGTTAGGGAGTTACCGCCGTTTTTTGATTATAAGCATCGGATTCAATATTATCGAAGAGAAGAAGTTAAATCTTTAGAAGAAATTCAACATCCTGTTGTAAGAGAGGTCGCTAAGTCTTTAGAAATTGAGCATGGCTTAGAGGTTGTGCATAGCGCAGATCTTCCAGCAAGGTCAGGTCTTGGTTCTAGCTCGACATTTACAGTTGGCTTAATACATGCTCTTTACGCAATGCAGCATAAAATGGTAACTAAACGTGAGTTAGCTCTCGCGGCTATTCATATGGAGCAAAACATAATTGGTGAAGCGGTTGGATCACAGGACCAAACTGCAGCAGCTTTCGGTGGTTTGAATTTAATAGAATTTAATAAACAGCGAACGTTTGAAGTGTGGGGTATGACAATCTCGAAAGAGAGAATTCAGACTCTTCAAGATCACTTGTTATTATGTTTTACGGGATTTTCTAGAACTGCTGAAGTGGTAGCCAAAGCGCTGATCGATGCTACACCAAATAGGGCTAGTGAATTACATCTCATGTCGAAAATACTAGATGAGGCAAAATCAGTAGTAATTGATGAGACTAGGTCTATAGAAGAATTCGGGCAATTATTGGCTGATCAGTGGCATTTAAAGAAAAGCCTCACCAAGAGTATTTCTAACCTAGATATTGACAATATCTATGATGCCGGTATCAACGCAGGAGCCATTGGGGGAAAGCTTCTCGGTGCAGGTGGCGGAGGTTTTATGCTGTTTTTTGCGAAGCCAGAATTCCACAATAAAATCCGAGAAGCGCTGAAGAGTAAATTGTTCGTTCCATTTAGGTTTGAAAATACAGGCTCCCAAATAATATATTTCTCCCACGACTAAGTTATAGACCATGAGTACGGAAAAAAAATGAAGCAAATTGTTACTGTAAAAGGTGTACCTGAGGTTATTGATGTTCCCAGCCCTGCTGTAGAGTCTGGCTATATAGTTGTTCAAGCTGCATTTTCATGTATTTCTATTGGGACTGAAATTCATGGTATGAAAGTATCGTCTAAACCTTTATGGAAAAGGGCAGTCGCGGATCCTCAGAAGGCATTGAATTTTGTCAAAAAAATTGTGTCTAATGGCGTATCTAAGACAGTAGATTTAATAGAAGATAAATTGTCTAGCCCGGTAGCAGTTGGATATTCATCGGCTGGTATAGTTATAGCAATTGGAGCGGATGTTGATGATATAGAAATAGGTGATAGTGTTGCTTGTGCCGGTTCTCAAGGCGCTTTTCATGCTGAACAAATAATGGTGTCTCGAAATCTTGCAGTGAAAGTCCCCGATGGCGTATGTCTCAAGCATGCATCAACGGTTGCTTTAGGAGCTATCGCACTTCAAGGCGTGCGTAGGTTGAATCCGTCAATTGGAGAGACTATAACCGTATTGGGCTTAGGGGTTTTGGGTCAAATAACAATTCAGATACTTAAGGCGTGTGGCTGCAGAGTCATCGCTATTGATCTTGAACAAGATCGATTAGATATTGCCGTTACGGTTGGGGCAGACGAAGTTTTAAATCCTTCGATTGTCAATGATGTTGACAAAGTTAAATTACTTACAAATTATCATGGAGTGGATGCTGTGATTGTAACCGCATCTTCCCCATCAGATCATATTGTTTCTTCAGCCTTCAATATGTGTAGAAAGAAAGGGAAAGTAGTGTTGGTGGGTGATGTTGGACTGAATTTAAATCGTGCTGACTTTTATGCAAAAGAACTAGATTTTTTAATATCCTCTTCCTACGGTCCTGGGAGGTATGATAATCAGTACGAAGAGAAAAATATTGATTATCCTCTTCCATTTGTCAGGTGGACCGAAAATAGGAATATGGCGGAATTTCTGAGTCTTATTGAACAAAATAAAGTAAAAATTAGCCCGCTAATCTCCAAAACATACAAAGTTGATGAGGCCAAAAATGCCTACGATGATATTGTAAATCAACGACCCCGCCCACTTGTGGCATTAATTGAATATGAAGCAACCCTAGGACAGATTGATAAAGTAATACTAAACTCCGCAGTTAAGAGCGTAAATAATAGATCAAAAAAATCAAAAGTGAATATATCAATTGCTGGAGTTGGTTCGTTTGCTCGGGCAGTTCATCTTCCGAATATAAAGTCTCTTAAACAATATTATTCTATCAGAGGAATAATGAGTAGAAGTCCTCACAACTCTCAATGGGTGATGCGCCAATATCAGTCTGCTTTTAGCACTTCCAATTTCGATGAATTACTTGAAGATGCTTATTCCGACACTGTTCTTATATCCACTCGTCATGACTCTCATTTAGATATGACCTTAGCGGCTTTAAAAAAAGGTAAAAATGTTTTAGTCGAAAAACCTTTGTGTTTAACAGAGGCGGGATTGCAAGAAATTAAAGAGTTCTATTCTGATGGCGAGGTTGAGGGTCACGTTGAATATAAAATCGATAAACCTATATTAATGGTTGCTTATAATCGAAGATTTGCACCTCTAATTGTAAAAATTAAAGAAATTCTTAAAAAATCGAAGCAACCAATCATTATTAACTATGTAATGAACGCAGGTTATATCCCTAAAGAAAGTTGGATACATAGTAAAGAAGGTGGAGGCCGGAACCTTGGCGAAGCCTGCCATATATATGATTTGTTTAACTACCTCGTTGGTAGTGATTATGAATCAACTATTGTTCATCGTATACCCTCTGCGGATAATGCTTCGTCAGACAATTTTTGTGTCTCAATAAAATACAAAAATGGGAGTATAGCAAATCTAACTTATACGAGCATGGGATCATCGCTCTATCCGAAAGAGACTATGAGTATATTTGTTGAAGGGAAGACCCTAATACTGAAGGATTACTCTGAGCTAATTATCCACGATGTTAAGAAAATTGTTGAAAGTATTCCTCAGGACAAAGGACACAGGACAGAACTGTCTTTGTTTGCGGATGGAGTATTAAACGGCTATTGGCCGATACCGTTAGACGAGATTCTTCTTGCCAGTAAAATAAGTTTTGACGTGGAAAAAAAATTAAGATGCAGTCATTAGGATCGCCCGTGTTAAGAATGCATCAGGATCAGGATCAGGATCAGGTTCAGCTGAGACGACACAGTCGAATAATCTATCGTGAGGTCGGCATAGTATGAGTGTTAATAATATAAATAATTTTCCTGAGTCAACTAAGATATTGGAGTTAGATAAACCGTTTGTCCTCATCGACGTTGGTGCTAGGAGAGGGTTCCACCCAGTATTTAATAATTTCAATCCAGTTCAAAAAATCGGGTTTGAGCCTAATGAACAAGAGTGCAATTTCCTTAATTCTAATAAGTCAGATGAGTCTGAGCGTTACTTTCCTGTTGGTTTAGGAAGCAAGCATGAGGAACGAAAGTTTTATAATGCAAAAAACCCTGGCTCCTCTGGAATTTTCCCACCCAATGTAAAGTATTGGTCGAGGTTCACAGGATCTAATGATTTAGATCTAGTTAGTGTAGACATTATTAAAACCGAATCTTTAGATAGTTTTCTCCAGAAAATTGGCATTAAAGATTGCGACTTTTTAAAAATTGATACCGAGGGATTTGAACAACACATCATAGATGGTGGACGGCAGATTATTACAGAAAATGTGCTGGGTGTATTGTGTGAAGTTTATTTTAACCCTGTTCGCGAAGGCGGAGCTAATTTCGGTGATATTCATAATACCCTTGATGCTTATGGACTAAGTCTGTATGAATTATCTCCATCAAAGATATGTAAAAAAACTTATTTAATAGATAAAAAAAATACAATTAGGCCTGATAGCATAGGACAGTTAGTATGGGGAGATGCCGTATTTTTACGTGATCCTATGAAGGATACAGAGTCAGACCTTTTTCAATGGGATTTGGACAAATACAAGAAGCTTATTTCGTTATACGAAATATTTAATTTAAACGATTGTGCTTATGAGCTTGTTTTTTACCTAGAGGACAAGGGTTTGCTGACTGCCATAGAAATTGAGGCGCTTAAAAAACTGTTCCTAAATAAATCCATAAAAAACAAATTTTTAAACTACCTGTATGGTAACCACGCCTCTCTGTTGAGGATATTTCCTCCCAAGCTAAGAAAAATTCTTCGAAAAATAATATAAAGGTTTTACCGTATGAACGAGAACATTAGTAATCTTGACGTAATTATATTGTGTGGAGGGAAAGGAGAAAGGCTGCGGCCTATAACAGAAAGTATTCCTAAACCAATGGTTGAGATAAAAGGTCAGCCTATATTGTCTTATATCTTGGCCTATCTTCAGTCTGAAGGTATTAAAAAGATACATACAGCTACAGGCTACAAGCACCAGTTAGTTCATGATTATGTCGATAATTATCTGACACCTATGACTGTAAAAACTGTTTTTTCTGGTGATGCAGATATTATCAAGCGAATTAAGGATGCTGGTAAATCTTTTTCTGGAGATTTCCTAGTTCTTTATGGCGATACGATATCAGATGTCAATGTTAATGAGCTAATCAAATTTCACGGCGAGGCAGGCCTCAAAGCCACCATGACGGTGTGGCCAATGAGAAGCCAATTTGGGTTAGTCGAATTTGATAAGAATGGGAAAGTACACTCTTTTTTAGAAAAGCCTATACTAGATAAATATATGAATATAGGATATTTCTATTTTAATCATGAAATTTTAAAAATCATGGACGATTATGATGATTGGGAGGTGTTTTTATATGAAATGGTCCGGATGGGGATTCTTGCAGCATTTAAGCACGAAGGATTGCATATCACTGTAAATACGGTTGAAGAACTATCACTCGCTGAAAAGAATATAGTTAACATTCCTGGGGTAGAATAAGATGTCGGATTATTGGAGAAATAAAAAGGTTCTTATAACGGGTATAAATGGATTTGTAGGTGGAAACTTAGCCAAGTCACTCCTTGAACACGGCGCCGAAGTTTTTGGTTTAGTTAGAAATGAGAACAAAAGAACATTTTTATATCATGAAAAATTAGACGCTAAAATTCGTATTTTTTTGGGAGATTTGTGTGACAAAGAGCTCTTTGGCAGGATAATATCTGAAGAACAAATAAACAGCATCTTTCATTTGGCGGCCCAAGTAGAAGTAGGTGTTGGGATGTCAAATCCTTTCCTTACGTTTGAGACAAACGTAAGGGGAACTTACAGCTTGCTTGAAGCATGCAGGTTATTCCCAAGTACATTAGAGTCAATAGTGATTGCGTCTAGCGACAAAGCTTATGGATCCTATCCAGTTGAGAGAATGCCTTATAAAGAAGATTATCCATTGTTGCCTCAATACCCCTACGATACGTCTAAGGCTTGTGGCGATCTTATTGCTCAGTCTTATGCTAACGATGTTTACAATTTACCTATAATCGTGACGAGATTTTGTAATATCTATGGGCCAGGACAGTTAAATTTTTCGGCTGTTGTGCCTGATGGATTCAGATCAGCTCTGGGGTACTCTAAATTTGTACCCCGTAGTGATGGATCAATGACGAGAGATTTTCTCCACGTTGATGATGTATCAGATCTTTACTTAACGATGGGTGAGGGATTGGCAAAAAATCCAACTATAGCGGGTGAGATTTTTAACGCAGGCCCTAATGAACCTGTTTCCGTTAAGGATGTCTTAAAATTGATCTTTTCTTTGGCTAACAATCAGAAGGACTTTGACGAGATTAGTAAGCTAATGGAAAACAAAAAGACCACCGGGGAAATAGATTATCAAAGTATGGATTTTGATAAAGTCAATAAGCATTTTGGCTGGTCCCCGAAAATCGGTCTTAAAGATGGTTTGAAAATCACATTGGATTGGTTCGCAGACTACTTGCAAAAACAAAAGGGGTGAGAAGAGAAATTTCTATGATAGAAGATGTCACATTTGTAATCATAGGTAGAAATGAAAGCCTTCATCTGGCGCGGACGTTTAAATCAGTTTTAGAGATTACGGAAAATATTGTATTTGTAGATTCAAATAGCACGGATAATAGTATAGAAATTGCTAAAAGTTTCGGTATCAAAAAAATTATAAAAGTATCTTCAACGTACGGAACGGCGGCTCTTTCAAGATCTAAAGGTGCCGCTGAAGTGACTACTAAGTATATTCAGTTTTTAGACGGTGATGAAACTATTGAGCAAGATTGGATCGAAAAAGCGATTGATAAAATAGAGACTAATGAACATATTGCTGGGGTACATGGCTACAAAAAGGTTTATAAGAAGGACGACAAAGATTATTTTATTTTAGCCGATAAAAAAGATTGGGAGCCAGATTATTTGCAGGGCGCATTCTTAATCAACAGAGATGTTTATGAGTCTGCCGGCGGCATGGAGACGAGGATATTTGGAGAGGAAGAAAGAGATCTATATGTGAGAGTCAAGTCTATGGGATATCAGATATGGTATATTCATGCACTTATGGCCTCTCATTATGATTGGAAGATAAAGACGTTAAAACATTTCTTGTTTGGTCCCTCTTCATATACCATCTGGGTTCCTTTATTTAAAGCTGTTAAACAAAGGAATTTTAGAGGTTATTTATTTGTTTATCGCTACTTATTACCAGTGTTATTATTTGATCTAGTATGCATTTTGTCTATGATCTTTGGTGGCAAGGTGTTCTTAATGGTAGGGCTTTGTTTACAGCCAATAGCGCTCCTATACTGTTTAAAGATAAATCGTAGAGGGTACTTCTTAACTTGGAAGGTCGGAATACTTAATTTCCCAAGAGTATTCAAGGTTTATCGAATGAAGAGAAATACCAGTGTTGAAGTCATTGTCTGAACTTATATATTTTCTAAAAGTTTATTAAATTGATCAAACTCGTCTTCTGCTTGTTTGTCGAAATTAAATATTGGTTTTAATACCCCGTTAGTTTTAAAGGCTTTAAAGTTTAGATCGGTAATAATCGAGTTCTCCAAATAGGTTCCAATGTTAATTCTGTAAGGAATCAAAAAGAAGAAGTAAAACTTATAAGCAGTCTTATAATTAAATTGAACTCGACTTGATATAGTTATACTTCCTAACGAAAAATCACTTTTAAATAGCATTGATAGGGCTTCCGAGCTGATTGCTGCATCAAAATGTTCGTTCGGCGAAGTCTCTTGGATTTCATAAGATCCAGGATAGAGACCTAAATTTAAACCTAGATCATGATCGGTTAGTTTTATTTTAAGTCTAAAGTCTTTAATAACAGTTTTTTCATATTTTTTTAGGTTATTTTTAGAATGAAGTTTACTTAGAAATGTTTCATAGTGCTCTTTAATTACATCAAGACTGATTGGTACCGCGAATTCCTTGATCTCTATAAGTGCATACCTTTCTTTCCAAAATGAGAGAGAGACATCATTTTTGTTGGAAGCTTTTTTGAACTCTTTATCTGCACTTAGTTTGATAGTTTGATTTGGAATCATCAAAATAGGATTAATACCCGCAGACTGCAGTTCCTCGATAGTCTTTTTTATGTGAGAAAATGGTTTGTTCCAGAAAAAGTTTTCTTCGTGTGCGTAGAAGATGAAACTTGCAAATAAAATTACATCAGTTGTTCCACAGATTTCGCATATTTTTTTATGCGATTGACTGCATTTTGTCGTTTAAATTCCGGAATTTCGTCGTCACCTTGATTACCCGCCCAATTTGCGTAATGGAATTGGATGCTGATTAGATCGATTGGCGTGTGTTGCACCAGTTTTGTGATTTCGGCCTCTTTGTCCAATTGAGAGTCGTTCACATTGAGAAATTTTATGGTTCCGTCGTCGAATAAAATACAACTATTATAACCCTCAGTCACTATACTAGTTACGTTACAGCCTTTTATAGGTAAAGTTTCATTGTGAGGCAACTCAGACACTTTGTGACCTTGAGTTTCAAGATAATTTAATACCTTTTTGTCACTGGTCTCTTGATATAGTACTGGTTTTTTTATGGCCATAGCTTTTAAAGTTGGTATTGAGAAGTGGTCGGGATGTTCATGGGAAATCCAAAGTTTATCGAAATCTAAGGAGTTGATATCAGTCACTTCATCCAATAATAAACGCCACCCGTTCGCAGAGGCCGTGCCCTTATACCAGGGATCACACAGGATCCTCTCAAGGCCCGTATCGATTATTATACTACTATGATTAATGAATGTTATTTCCATGAATATTTCCTTAGACTAATAAGCTGAATATTTGGTTTGTGATTTGACTCTGTATCTTTAGGTTACCAAAATACTCTGCTATGTTAAACTTATTCTCTTATTAAGTGCGGCTCTTTTTTATTTTAGGTGGAGGCGTTATCTTTAATTATATAGAAATGTTCTACAATCCTGTTCGCAGGCACACAGCGAACAACTTATTGTCGCCTCAGGAGTTCGAGCGACGGGATAAAAATGAGGCTAAAAAGTGTCTACTGAACTAGTGGCGATTCATACGATGGATGAGAGTAATCTGGGTTTACTATTTATTGGAGATGTTTTTTTTACCGAGAAAGACAGTGTGTTGTTTTTTAAAAAGGTGAAAAACGAGCTAAAAGATTATGTGGTATTGGCGAACCTAGAAGGATCAATAGATTTTAGTATGGGTTCACATACTAAAAAAGCGGTTAGGTTAGCTCTTCCTGTATTTAAGAAAGAGGACATCCCAGAAAACCTTATTTTTTCAATGGTTAACAATCATGTAACCGACTTTGGCGAAGCCAACTTTAAAAAAAATCTGGAATATTTTGGTGATAGGGCCGTTGTCTCGACACGATCTAATGTATCGAATTATATTTGTGGTAATAAAATTATCTTAATGGCTGATAAAAAGGAACAATGTGTTTTAAATGGAACTGATTTCATTAGTTTCTCTAATAAACATGTGGATATAGTTGGTAAGGAATTCTCCTCCTCGATTGTTGTTATCCATGGCGGAATTGAGCATCGCAGGTATCCGACGCATTACCAAAGGACGCTTGCCAGAAAAATTATCGAATATGGGGCGAAGATGGTTATCTTCCATCACAGTCATTTGGTTGGACATTATGAATACTGGAATGGTAATTTGATTCACTATGGTTTGGGCAACGCTTTTTTCTCTAACACGCTCGATTTACATTCGTTGGAACAATCACAGTCTCATGGAATTGTATATGATGGGGAAGAGAAGATTTTGAGCTTGGATCAACTAGATATAGTTGATGATAACGTCAGTTATGATGGTTCTGATGTTGATCAATTAAGTAACTCCGATTATGTTGAATTCTACAAAAAGCTATATAGGCTCGATGGGTCTTTTCGGCCAAGGCAGTTAGCAATTAGTGATTTTTGGACTAACATCCAATTTTTTGTGTGGAGTAAATTAGCAAATTTTTTAGTGAGATGGCAGTTGTCCAAGAAGATTAAGATTGCCCTAAACTTATTTCTGAGTGAAAAGGTAAAAGGACATAAATAAAATTGGGCAAAAACTCTTGGTTAGCTGACCATCAACAGCATTGTCTTACATTGGATCTGGATGTCGACTTAGTAAAGAAAAGGATTATTACTGCTAGTATTGAAGTTGAAAGGCTGCTTACGTCTATAGCTGAAGAGCCTGGTGAATTAAATAATTTTATTCTCGAAGATATTGTTAGTAAATTAGAGGCTCGATTGGTGAAAGGAGATACCATCGGGCTTCTATGCTCAGGTGGTGAGGATAGTATATACCTTCTTATCGCTCTGGTGAGAGAGTTGGGGAAAAGTCCAAAATTGTTTTGCTATGAGACCAAAAACAATTCCTCTGATGTTAAAAGGCTAAAGAAAATAGCTAACATCCTAAATTTAGAGCTTTATTTATTTGACTCTGACAACTTGGATAGAAGTGCAGCCTACAAAATCTTCATAGAATCCCAAAAAAGACCACCAAATGATCTTGCTCAGCCAGTACACAACGCACTTTATTTCGAGGCTGTAGAAAATCATGATTGTGATGTCGTTATTGATGGTCAGTTTTGCGACACGGTATTGCTTTCAAATCCGCAAAATCACTTTCTTTTGTGGATGGAAAAACATCCTGTTTTCATAAGATTAGCGATTAAATTCCTGAATTATTTACCGCTAAATAAACGTAGTAAATTTAGTTCACGATTGAGCTATTTACAAGATTTATCGGACACGTCAACTTCGATTGAAAGGATATTTAAACTTATTAATCTTAAAAATCCTGATGAAGATGTTACAACGCTTACTGGGGACCTCGTCGATAAGTTTGGCACACAATTGACATTTTCTATTTGTTTTTTTTATTGCCTGTTAGCGGTTAGAGAAAGAGACAAATATTTACTTTGCCCCGATCTATTTTCTCCTTTTGATGACTTTAGCTTCGCTATTATATCTAGCCGTAATCTAGAGCAGGTCTTGGGGTCTTTCGTTAGGAAGAAGCCTATCCGAAATGTTTGTAAAAAATATTTCCCGAGTCTTTTTAGATTACAAAATACCTTGCCATTTGAATTAGAATGAGACAGTTATCTGTTTTTAAAATGCTGGCCTATAGAAGTATCAAATTATTAATTTTCTATATCCCAATGCTGCCGTTTTTCTTTTTACGTCTTATCTTTCTGGGCAAAAATAATATTATTCTTGCTAGATTAGATAAATTGCTAATTGCCGTAATTGGTGAAGTTTGGATTTTTGGAAGAAACAAAATTGATCTAAGAGAGGTTTACGAAGTACAGCGCAAACGTGTAGCGGCAGGGTTTACAAAAACTAATTTGTTATTTTTTCTTCCTGGCCAATGGTATACGTTGTCACCGCTTGAATCGGCGCTTTTAATTTTAATGGCCCCAAAGAAAATTAGTATGTTGCACAAGATTCTATTAATACCTTATGTCTATTATCTACTACTGTTTGACGAGTCTAGGGATCACTTAAAAGCTAACCACGGAATAGCATGTGCTCTAGCGCTGAGTAGCGTTTTCAGAAGCAGTCCTAAAATATCCCGTTACTATTATTTCAGGGCTATATCAATTTTACGCGCAAACTCTAGTTATTTCTTTTACGATGAGGGTTCGACAAATTATCACATCTTTGTAACCTCTCTCTTGAGAAATTATTATTTTCTGATGCGGTTTACTCCTGCTTGGTTTTCGGGATACGAAAAGATATCAGAGCAGTTATTAAGCAGCAGAGATTTTTTTTATTTTGGCGATGATGATAGGAGTCAGTGGCTATTTGATTACAGATATATCGTCGCCCGGCCCGAACAAATTGGAATTGCAAATTTAATTGTAGATCACAAATTTAAAAGAAGTGTCTTGGATAGATATTTCAAAATATATAAAAGAAGTACAGCGATTCTGCTTGTCTGTATAAACGGCTCTGGCTGGGGCCATGCACATTATATGATAGGCTCCGTTTTGTATTTCATCGACGATACGCCTTGTGTTAGGTTTCAAAAAAACACTTATTACACACTTGATCGGACAATCAGGCAGAGAGAACGTTTGTTTTCCTGTAACTCTCCAGTCGAGTCAGATGTTGAAAATTCTTTAGCGTTATCGTTTTTTAAACGAATGCCTGAAGAATTGGTGTCGATATTAGAATATTCTGATAACAGATACCAGGTGTCTATTTCTGGGCGTGGTTGGCGAAGGGATATTGATTTTAGCAGTGATAAACTTAGAGTGATCGATTCAAAAAAAAATGATCGCTCTTTGTCATCGACGTGTCTATTAGTAAGCAGCCGCTATGTTGAATACAGCAATATATGTAATGTTAAAGGTAAAGTTTGAGATACAAACAAAATGCATATCGAAAAAGAGAAGCAGTCCCGTAAAATCTTTTTAGGAGTTATATCTTCTGATAGAGGCTCGTCTAATTCTATTAGGAATGCCCAGGTTATATCGCAACTTGAAAAAGAAAATAGGATCGTTTCAGTAATTGATTTCGGTGTCGTTTTTAATGCAAAGCGTAAGCTGACTAAGATTGTTTTGCTCGCCCTACTTGTGGCTAAAAGTTTTTGTACGATTGTTCTCTACCGAAAAAGTGATTTGATTATTTCTACTAACCCGAAATGGCTATTGTTAATACCGTATATTGCCAAAAAATCTTTCACTATGTACCTTGGCGACCCTTTTTCAGGAGATGTATCAAAAGAAGATAGCTTCCTTTATTCATTTCTCTGGGATAGGTCTCGACGGTTGATTAAGACTTTGTTTGTCTTTTCGCCCTTTCTGTATGATAGATTTAAACAGGAGATAGGTGATGATAAGGTACGATTTTTGACGAGAGAACCTATCCTTGATCTTCCCGAGATGAGGGGTGAAGGGGTCTTATATCTAGGTGATTTTAGCTCGATAGATAGAAATTTTGAGCCGCTGATCACCGTATTAGAAGGGTTGAATATACATCTCGATTTGTTTGGAACAGGCGATAAGAGGATTATTTCAAAAAATACCAAGAACGTTGCAGTATATGCGCGGAGACCGTTATCTGAAATTTTTGAAATAATCCCTAGTTATAAAATAATGGTGATTATTCTTAATAGATTTGGATTTCAGGTGCCGGGAAAAGTATATGATTTTGCAGAGGCTCCATTTAGAGTTCTGATTTTATACGAAGATTACTTAGATATTAAATCATTGCCGCAACCGGTTAATTATTTTTACTGCAAAAATGTTGCTTCTGAAATTAGGATTGCATTAAGTGAATTATTATAGGCTAGATCTAAAGAGCTTTATGTCCAGCGTATTTGTCTGGACTATATTTCTAAGTGATTTCGGTCTAGTTATTGCTGGGCAGCCTATTTATTTTTTCCAAATACTGGCTTTTGGGTACTTGATTTCTTATTTAATTTACAAACCTTATATTGAGGTAGGATGGCTGTTATTTTTTGTGTCAGCTATCGTCTCTATTTGGGCTAGCAATACATTGTTATTTGAACCAAGACAGTTTGCTGGAGATACTTATCCATGGACGTCTATCAAAGCTTTCATTAATATATTGCTGTTCTATGCGGCATACAAAACTACTTTGTTTGCATATCATAAAATCAATCCTAATTTATTTCTGTACTTATCCATATTTATGATTTTGTATGGATCAGTCGAGATGCTGTTTGGTTCTAATCCAGCATTAAAAGAAATACTTCAACTACTACATACAAATCCGAAAGCTTTAGATAAGAACTCCATATCGTTGTTAGGTAGAGAGCATTCATATGGGGCCTTAGGTTATATGATTGCAGCATGTATTTTGATCTATTTTTACTTAACAAAAACCTTCGTAGGCTATAAATCATACTTAGCCTTAGTTTGTGCATTTTTATTGGTATTATTTGTCATATTGGCGAGATCAAAATCCGTATACATAGGCCTTTTCTTTTTCGGGATTCTCGTTCTAATACTAATGATAAAGCAGAGAAATTTGACGTTTTCATCAATTTTAATTTTTTGCTCAGCTTCGTTCGCTATAGGTTTAATGTCATTAATTGTTATCCAAAATAGTTATTTTGTCGATGCTACTGAAGCGGTTACTGGTGGTGTAGGATCAGGGTCGACTTTTATTAGGTTCAATTTTTTGTATGTAGCCGTGATGCAGGGTATCGATAATCCGTTTTTTGGTGTAGGCCCAGGGAACTACAAACTTTTTTTCGTTGAATATGTGGATAAGCTAGGGATACCAATTATTCTTGAGTTAGAAGCAATTACTGACCCCAGTTACATGCTGGGCGGAATTGATCCGACGAATTTTTTTGCGGGTATTTTTTCCGAATTCGGCATTATTACCTTTACCGCTGTATTTTATGTCATTCTTAAAAGAATATCGAAATTACTGTTTAACAAAAACACCTCCTTAAATACTGTTTCTTTAGCTCTGATGTTGTCGCCAGTTTTATTTGGGGCCGCTTTTGGGTTTTATTATTGGGCGGTTTCGTATTTTCCATTTTTTCTTGCATTACTTCACTTGGACTACAAACGGCTGGGCAAAGTGCAATGAGGATTCTTATTTTAATTAATTCTAGCTGGAATGTTGTGAATTTTCGTTCCAATCTTGTAAAAGAAATAATTCAGGATGGTCACGAGGTTGTAGTTATGGCGAATCGCGATCAATATTCTCCGTTACTTGGAAAGTTAGGATGTATATATAAGGAGATTACATTTCAATCCAGGTCATTAAATCCATTTGCAGAACTGAAGTTATTCTTTAATATTTTATTACAAGTAAAAGCTATAAAGCCTGATTTTATTTTAACTTTTACTATCAAGCCTAATATTTATGGTTCATTAGTTGCGAAAATCTTAAAAATTAGGACCATCAATAACATTGCGGGATTGGGTATAGCTCATTCGAGTTTTTTAGTAAGAAATCTTGTTAAATATCTT
>JAQBTX010000020.1 GCA_027624795.1 bacterium
AGGGTTTTTTTATGGTCAAAATAATGAAGTATAATGAGGTACGTATGAAACACACATCAAGAAGAGTTATTGTCTTTTTTATTGTTTCGATCGTATTTATTGCCTTCTTGCTCAACTATATATATAGCAATTCTAGAGCTACACGAATAACTTCCGATGAGGAATATATCGAGCAACTCAGATTAGCTTCAATAAACAAAAAACTTGCAGGCTTTCAAAATATCCCTACCCCAACCCTTACCGAAGAGAGACCAATAGAATCCTTATTTCAATCTATACTTTCTTGGTTTGGACTATGAACATACTTGCTATAGACCCAGGATACGATAAAGTTGGATATGCCATCTTTGAAATTCCCAGTCATCCTGAACTTGATTCAGGATCCAGTATGCGCGACTTTACGTTCATCACTTCTGATTTAATCAAAACAAATTCTAAAGCTAATCATGAACTGAGACTCAAACAGGTCTATGACATGCTTGATCAAACCATAAAATTACATAAGATTGATACCATCGTCATCGAGCAATTATTTGTTTTCAAAAATGCAAAAACTGTTATAAAGGTGGCCCAATCTTTGGGAGTCATCGAGCTTGTGGGCGCACATAACAACCTCATTGTTCATCGATTAACACCACTCCAGATAAAACAAGCAGTAACCGGAAATGGAACCGCAGATAAACTGTCAGTGCAAAAGATGATACGCCTAGAACTGGGAGATAAAATTACTTTTAAGGATGATGATGAAAGTGATGCAGTGGCATGTGGATTGGCTTATATATACAATGTAAGATAGATCAATTCGCCCCAATTTTACTGAGGATTTTTACTGCGTACTTTGAACCTGCTTGCATTGATTGTTCGATATCTTTGACCTTAAGGTAAGATGCTATGAAAGCTGCAGTATACGCGTCACCTGCGCCAGTGGTATCAACTACTTCATGCACCTCGGCTGCTTTTTCATGATACACCTTGCCACCATGATAGGCATAACTTCCTTTTCTTCCATCAGTTACCACGAGCACATCGTCTTCATTAAATAACGAGTATTTCTTTACTATGTCTTTATGAAAATCAATTGATTGAAAAGGAACTTTGATCATGTCAGCATATTCATGAGAGTTTATGATGGTCACATCTACATGGCGCACAAAATGGAGAATTTGTTCTATGGGCCTTCTACAATCGGTTACATTGAGGTTGGCAAAAACCATGATTCCCTTTTTCTTAGCATAACTGAGAATATCTATCCGCTCATTTAGGGGTACTTTTGATAAATTTGCCATGTATATGGCTTTCGTATTATCTAGCTTCTGAAAGTCAGCAGCACAGGTCATAACGTGTTGATGTGGAGTTCTGTAATTGATGATTGTCTTTTCACCCTTAGGGTCAAGAAGAACCGATGAAATGTTTATGTAATCTTTTTCTATGTCACAATATTCTTCGTGATGGATATTTGCATTATTTAATGCGCTCTTAATCATATCTTTAAAAGGATTATTGCCAATCTTTGCAATAAGTCCAACATTCAAACCCGCAGCTTTTAGCCCCATAGCAACATTGGCGCCACCACCCCCTAATCCCTGATAAAAATGATCAGCATAGTACTTACCACCGATTGCCAGTTCAAAACGCCCGTCTTGGTGGGTAAGTGTATCTCCTTTGTAATAGAGGTCAATTGATACCGTGCCAAGCGAGATAATGTCTAACATAGTATCAGTATAGCAAGTTGTATAATAACTTCATGTTAACCATATTTGCGGGTGAAGACAGCGCCACATCACGCCGAGCTTTTACTTCTATATTACAATCATACAAAGAAAAGAATTTTGATATCCGATCTGTAGCACTTAACGAAATCGAATCGATCGTACTAGATGACGCTGGTGTTACCACGTTATTTGGCCAAGAACAAATATATACCGTAGAGAATGCTTCAAAAAAATATAAAGGAAGAGAAAAAACTTCGTATAAAACTGCTATCCAAGAAATTGCAAAAGACAAACATAAAATGCTTATTGATTGGGAAGACGGAAAGTCTGCTTATGACCTTACAACACTCAAACGCATAGCTACAGATTTTCGTGAAAGCAAAGCACAACGAAGTATATTTGAAGTGCTTGATTATTGTTACCCAGGAAATGTAATTCAATTTCTAAGTTCGTATTATATAGTGCTCAAATCTCACGATGCATCTTTTATATTTATCATGCTCTGTAAACATATCAGATCTCTCATACAGGCACAAAGTAACGTATATGAAAAGGGGAGTCAATCATGGCAGCGCCTAAAAATAGATCAACAAGCCAAACTTTGGGATCAAACAAAACTCAAAAAGTTTTACGATGGGTTAGCACGCATAGACATATCATCTAAATCTCAGGCATCTCCGTATGATTTGAGTCAGTCTATTGAGGTGCTGGTGTGTTATTATTTGAGATAAGTCAGTAGACTTATCTCATCCCGAGCGAAGTCGAGGGATCCCTCCACGTTGGTCGGGATGACAATTGGCTATTTTTATCATTTCAAATCAATATATGGATTACAGTATTTTTAAGGCATATGATATTCGCGGCATTTACCCCACACAAATCAATGAAGATGGGATGGAAAACATAACTCGGGCAATTTATACATTCTTTAGCCGCACATTGCATAAGCGCGATATTACGATCGTTCTTGGTCATGATATGCGTCTGTCTTCTCCAAATCTGCACACTATAGCACGCGAGACCTTGCAAAAATGTGGTGCCCATGTGGTTGACTTGGGACTGGTGGCAACTCCAACCGTTTACTTTGCACTCAAGCAATATAAACACGATGCTGCAATCCAAATAAGCGCGTCACACAATCCAGCTGAATATAATGGCATAAAGATTGCATTAAGAGACGGTGATGCGATCATTAAAATAGGTAAAAAATCCGGTATGGATGATATTGTAAAATCGGTAAAAGAAGATGATTTTGAAGAGTATACCGATGGGGGAACGATAGAAGTAAAAGAACATGTTTTGGTAGAAGAGGTAGATCAAGCGCTTACCACTATACGCCCTGGGGATGTAAGTGGGTTAAAAATTGTGGCTGATCCGGCAAATGCCATGGGCATATTGCCACTAAACGATCTATTTGACCGACTTGATGCTACATTGGTAAAGATGAATTTTGAACTTGATGGCACGTTTCCCGCACATCAGGCTGATCCGTTACAACATAAAACACTCAGAGACTTACAACAGAAAGTAAAAGATGAAAATGCCGATTTAGGGATTGCTATAGACGGCGATGCAGATCGCGCTATGTTTATAAACGAAAAAGGTGAAATTATACCGGCAACGCTTATAACCACTCTTATAGCTGCTGAAATACTTAAAGACCAACCAGGTGCACGAATATTAGTAGACATACGCTATATACGAAATGTTGAAGATATTGTGAGGAAACTGGGTGGAGAAGTGGGGTACACCAATGTGGGACATGCCCTGATAACAAGCCAAGTGAATACAGAGAAAGCTGCTTTTGCTGGTGAGTCATCTGGTCATTATTATTTCCTTTCTATGGGTGGCTGTGAAAGCACCATGCGCATAGTACTCTATGTCCTTCGAGTGTTAACTCGTGAAAAGCGACCAATCTCGCAAATTCTCCAAGAACTACAAACATCTATAGAGTCAGGTGAGGTAAATTTTGAACTCAATGAAGGTGTAGCATCAGATAAGGTTACCACAAAGCTTAAAGAAACATATGCAGATGGAGAGTTAAATACATTAGACGGCATAGCCATTTCCTATGACGATTGGAGATTTAGTGTACGAAGTTCAAATACTGAACCACTGGTACGTCTTAATGTAGAGGGAAAAACTCAGGAAGTGGTAGACCATCAGAAAGCTAAACTTACTCAATTAATCTTAGATCTTGGAGCTCATATAAAGGAGTAGTGCTATAATATTCTTAGCATATGTCAAATCCATCAGACCATATTGAGCTTTCCAGTGTAAGCAAGCAACTTCTTGACAGTTTGAACGCTATTAAAGTGCGTCCCGATGCTGACGATTATACAAGTATTAAAGTTTCTCAAACTGTATCGTTTATTGCATTGGTATATGAACGGGTGCGAAATGCCATAGAGTATCGTGAAGACCATCTCATACGCAGAGCCGCAATCGAACGCAATTTAAAGCGCCGACTTTCATTAAATCCTGAGGGTAAAAATGAGGGAGAAAATGTGATTCGTGAACTTTTGTGGGCTCGCTACTTTCCCAATGGCTCTATGGGAGAAAGTGACGTTCGAGATATACAAGTAATCATAGATCGATACCTCCTCATTAAACGAAAATTATTAGAAGGAAGAACGAGTAAAAAACGGGGCTATCTGTCTGAGTTTATGTTTCAGCTTATAACTGCAGAAATAGAAGAACATCTTGCTCCAGAACCTTCAACTCGAGAGTCAAATTTTAGCTATTATATTTTTCAAACACTAAAAGATAAAGTACAAATTGAAGATGTAAAAGAGGATCAAAAAGATGTGTACTTATTTACCGCAATAGAAAAGTCTTTTCGCAAAAGCGATATTGCCTATTTACGCTATCATTTATTTTGCTTGTTTTACCAACCGCTTTCAACATACACTGAGCCTGAGCTAGACGCTATAATTCCCAAACTTGATGATATATGCCAAACGATCGATGAGATGCATAGAAACCCAACGGTAGATAAATTGGTACGATTTGTACGTAAACAGCTTCCTCCTTTTTTCATCCTTTTCTCACTCATTCGAGATAATCCCGATGATCGACTAGCGTTACTTTCTCATAAGCCAATGCTTTGGACAAAGGTAGAACAAGTCGCTCGTAAAAAATATGCAGAGGTTAGATCTCGATTAAATGTTTTGGCATTTCGAAGTTTGATATATATTTTTGTTACCAAAATGCTCCTCGCGTTGGCTCTTGAAGTTCCCGTTTCTCAATTTCTCTATGGGTATGTCCACATACCTGCAATAATCATCAATAGTGTAGCTCCACCAATATTTATGCTTCTTATCATATTGGGTGTAAGTGTGCCTGGTGAAGCAAATACCAAAAACTTGTTTTTAAGAATTGTGCATATTTTGGATGCTGATTCAACCTTTGAAAAAACAAAAGCACTTATAACAAAGAAAGCTCGACAAAAAAGACCGCTCTTATCGTTGGGTTTTACTCTTTTATACACTTCGACATTTATAATTACTTTGTATTTGATACATTTAGGACTTCGATCAATTGACTTTAATATCCTGAGTGAAGCACTTTTCATATTCTTTATTAGTGTAGTTGCATTTTTTGCTTATCGCATAAAGCAACTTTCCAACATGTATCGACTCATAGAAAAAACGAGCATCCTTACCCCGGTTATAGACTTTTTCTTCATGCCGATCCTTTCTTTAGGAAAGCTTTTCAGTGAAGGAGTATCTCGCTTAAACTTCTTTATCGTTATCTTTGATTTTATCATCGAGGCGCCCTTTAAACTTATTATAGAAGTCATAGAAGAGTGGATATCGTACGTACGGCAGAGAAAAGAAGAGATCGTCTGATTTTTAGAGATTATCCCTAAAAGAGGGATAATCCCTTTTATTATAAGCTATTTACTTATAATCCTTTTTACATCACTAAACTCATCAGGATTATAGATAGATATTGGGTATACGGTATGTCCTTTGGATGCAAGCTTCTTCATTAATGTTTTGGTCGTTTTTTCATCTACTAAGTCGGTTTTTGTAAGTAAAATGATGTGTTCTTTTTCAAGTAGTTTCGGACTGTATTCTTTCAATTCGGTAACAACTACGTCATAATCTGCAATCACATTGAGAGAATCTGCCGAAATACAATGGACAAGCATGCCTACCTTTTCTATATGTTTTAAGAATTTTATACCCAAGCCCTTTCCTTTGGAAGCCCCTTCTATAAGACCAGGAATGTCTGCAATCACTTTATCATCGAGCACTCCTAGATTGGGTTCCAGGGTAGTAAATGCATACATCGCTGTTTTTACTTTTGCTAAAGTAAGTTCATTGAGCAAACTACTTTTACCCGCATTGGGGAGCCCGATTAGGCCAAGATCTGCTATAAGTCGCTGAACTACGTGAAATGTCTTTTTTTCTCCTATGGTGCCCTGTTCATGTTCACGGGGAACTCTATTCGTGGCAGATGCAAATGCTTTATTTCCTTTCCCCCCTCTTCCTCCTTTTGCTATGAGGATTTGTTCCTCATTTAATATTTCAAATGTTTCCTGTGTTTGAGTATCGGTTATGCTTGCACCGATGGGAACTAGTATGGTTATATCGTCACCAAATCTGCCATCTTTAGTAAATGACAGTCCACGTGCTCCCGGTTCAGCTTTCCACACTTTAGCACCGGCATATATGTGAAGATCTGCCATATTGGTGCTACCCCGTATGTATACATTACCACCATCACCCCCATTGCCACCACAAGGTCCTTTTTTATTGGGAAAAAATGCCACCGCACCACTTCCCCCGTCACCAGCTTTTATAGTTATTTCTAGATCATCTACAAACATAGGAGTATTATACTATGGGAGAGGCTCCAGAAGTGGAGGATGGCCCTTACTTCAATCGATAATAGTACGTCTTGAATTTAACTCCATCTACTTGATCAAACAGATATGATTGCAGATAGGGAATTTTAAATCCGTGTGAGATGATCAGTATTCCACATTTTAACGAGCTGAAAATATTTTCTTTCATCTTCAGAATAAGAGGAGGTAATAAGAATACATATATAATATCTGCTTTGGAAAGATCTACATGTAATACATTTTTCTTCTGAAATTGTGCGTGAGGAAGATGTTCAAATCGCGCAAACATCCGTGCAGCAAATATGAGAATTGGATTGATATCATAACCAATTCCCTTAACTAAATATTTTTTGACTGCCATACGAGTAACCCTACCATCCCCACAGCCAAGTTCAACAAATCGTGCATTTTTTGTAAGGTGCTTTTTAGCTTTCAAAAGAAGCTCATAAAGCTCATCGTTTCGAGTAGCTACGTACGGAGCACCATACAGCCATGACACAATAAGCGAGATGATATAGATTGCCAGCAAAGGAAAAAGAAGGAGTTCAAGAGAGATTGCTAACAGATAGATTATTTCGCCGAAAGTCATGGGTATAGTATAATATACAGATCGTACTGTTGCCCCTATAGCTTAAAGGACAGAGCACTGGTCTTCGGAACCAGTGATGGGGGTTCGATTCCCTCTAGGGGCACATTACCGGATCCGTAGCTCAATTGGTAGAGCAACTCCCTCTTAAGGAGTTGGTTGTGGGTTCAAGTCCCACCGGATTCACCAAAGCATTGTGAGTTCGTCCTGTCATACGACAGGACGCCACGTCGAATGACGGTGGCGAGTCCCACCGGATTCACCAATTGATATAATTCTTACTACTAAAACTTAGTGCTATAATATAGATATGAAAGACAGAAAAACGTTATCGATTGCTGAGTATGAATTACCCATAACTATTTATGAAGAAGAAGGGGCATTTATTGCTCAATGTCCAAAGTGGGAAGACTGTTATGCTCAAGGAGACACATTAGAAGAAGCTATAAATGAAATAAGTTATGTAGCGTCTTCATTAATTGAGTTGTATCAAGAAGAAGAATTGAAAATACCTTTAAAACTAAAAAGTTCTTCTGAAAAACCTTCAAATAATATAAGCTTTACGTTTCCTTTAGTTGTTTCTAACTGATAATTCATGTCGTCAATAAAACCTCTCCCTTATAGAATAATAATAAAAAGACTTCGTAAATTTGGTTTTGCTTTTAGACGAGCGACAGGTGGATCTCATGAAATATGGTGGAATGAGACAACACGAAAAACATGTGTAGTTCCTCATCATAGAGAAGTCAAAACAGGTACTCTGAAAAGTATTATTCGACAAGCAGACATAAGTGAAAAAGATTTTATTGAATTTAGATAATTTGGTATTTTCAATTCTCGCTAAATCCACCAATTAGGATGGCGAATTTCGGCGAGGTCACCTGAAGAAATTAAACTGCTGAAATCATATTTCTAAAGAATTTATATTTATTGGTTTATTGAATTCTTACCTTCTTTTGAAATATCTAATTAGGATTAAGTTTGCTATTCAGATGCTTATTATACCCACGTATATGATTAATAAGATCATACGCCTCAGGAGTTAAACGATCATCAATGAACTCTATTCTTTTTTCAAGTTCGTTATAATGGACTTTTTCCTTTTCTGCATTAATGGCAGATGCAAGCAACTCAACTAATCTTGAATCGGCTAAATGATGATACTTTTTAATATGCTGCTTTACACTATTTAGATCGAACTTATCACTTAAGTGAGATAAATAATAATCGTTAGACTTACTTAGTCTTTTTGACTCAAAGATATCTAATGATGACTTAAAGTTGCCACTAAGAATATATTTGATAACTAGTTCAAGTTTTCTTTTGAAGATCATTCTGCCGCTAGATTCTATCGCTACTTCCATAATTTTATGCATAAGTGGACTATATAGTTTATTATATCTGTCTGTTAATTTATCGTATCCAATATTCTCTCGATCAAAAATACGATCAATCAACTTGTTAACGAACTTCTTAAGAGCAAATCCAATAATACTACCTAATCCTAACCCTGAGAGGAAAGATGTAAAATCGAGTTTGTTAAGGAAATCAATCGCCATGCTTTCCATTTTACCATTTGGTATTTTAAATGGAATTAATATCCGCAAATAGCAAGATAGTCTTCTAGTGATTTAGTGAGCAGTACAATACATGGATTCTTCAGTCGCTTGCGCTCTCTCAGAATGACATAATTTAAAGATCATGTTTGATTTATCTAAGTATCACTTGTACAATTTCCCACTGGAAGTGATTGGAAAGATGTAAAATCCAAGACGTATTTTTATAAGCTTCATTGACAAACAACTCAAAACTTGAGTATAGTATCGTATGTTTAAAAGGAGCGGAATCTTAATTGCAATCTTCGGAGTATTCTTTATAGTCAATATTGCAATATCTTGGCATTTATATGCGAGTTCTGTCAGAAAACAGACCATAACCGTTATATTAGGTGAATTTGACGAGCTTTCAGGAAATGTGAGTTTTGATGTACATATCGATGCATTGATTGATAGTAACATTAAAGACAAGCGCGTAGCCATACTCAAATCCTTTTTTCGCAAATACGACTCTCCATTGTATGAACATGCTGATTTTATAGTAAAAGTTTCAGATAAAAATGGTTTAGATTATCGACTCATTCCCGCCATAGCCATGCAGGAATCTACCGCCTGCAAGTTTATACCATACAACTCATACAACTGCTGGGGATGGGGGATATATGGCTCATTGGTAACCAGGTTTGATTCCTATCCTGAGGCTATTGAAACAGTTGCTGCAGGGCTTAAAAAAGGCTATATAGATCAGGGACTTACCACACCAGAGGAGATTATGGCCAAATATACTCCGAGTTCAAATGGGAGCTGGGCAAAAGGAGTAGGTATTGTGCTTGGTGCACTCGAGTAGGTTATTGAACGTTTCGAGCATTAGATAGCTCTTGAGACATAGAATATTGAGTTCCGCTCTTTTTTGATTGTACCGCAAATGCTGATCCTCGCTTTGCTTTTTTAGACTGCATTGCCTGCATCCATGTGTTTGATTCGCCAATTTTCATTTTGAGTGTTTGAAGGAATTTAAGCACCACTTCTAAAAAGTGAATATGGTATATACCAGGTCGTTCGGGAAGTGAATTGATGGTGAGATTTTCAATATCTCGCACTTGAGATATGAGCGACTTATCAGCACGTTTTATCTGTTCGACTTCTTGACGAATCGCTTTGATAAGTTCTTTAATCTCATTGATTTGTTGCTGTTCTTCAACATCGCGGTAGCTAAAAAGGGTTCCACGCTCAAGATTCATTTTTGGCTTATCGTCCCTCTTAGATTCTGGAGCGTTTTGACGATACTGTTCTGGTATATTTCCCGCTAAAAGCTGTTCAAACATACCCTTTCCTATATCGTTAAAACTTTTACCTACTTCTGTAGCAGTATCTTTGGCAAGTTCAGATACAGAACGAGCTACTGAAGAGTTTTGCTCGAACTCTAAGCTGTCTGACTTGACGCTGCTGTGATTGTTTTTCATAGGTTTTTGGATGTTATGAACCATCCCAAATTATACTATAAGCTACTTAAGTAATCAAGTGTTTTCTGTTTGCGAAGAAGCGATGCATAGTAGTACATATTTTTTACGATCGCATCCCTCTCTTTCGGATCCTTTACTGAAGAAACAATTTTTTCAAGCTCTTCTTTTTCTACTTGAATTTTTTGCTCATCAGCAATTTTTTGAAGCACAAATTCCATCTTATAGGTCTCTATAATTTCTTGCTTTATTTGGTTTTTAAAGTCATCTTTTGATATTTTTTTTGATTCTAGGTATTTTTCCATGGTAAGACCGATCTTTTGAACATCATCTACCATACGTGAAAGTCGCTGATTAAGCTCATCTTCTACAATAAGGTCAGACACTTCCACTGTTGTTGCGGCAAGAGTAGCCGCGAGAACAGCTTGAAATTCAGCTTGGTTTTGCTTTTCTAAATCTTCTTTAGAAACTTCTTTATCTTTACCGGGAACCCAAATACTCGATTTAGCTACTTCTTTTTTTGCTGCCTTCACCGCTTCTACATACTTACCAAGGGTAATAGTGGGAATTTCTGCCACCCGTATAATAAGTTCCCAATTCTTATTTTCTGCTGCAGATTTAAGCTCAAGTCGGGGTGAAATAATGGGTTTAAGACCTTCTTTTTTAACTATTTCACTATAGAGAGTAGGAACATAGGTCTGGAGAAGTTTTTGATAGACATCTTCTTTATTTATATGTTTTTCCGCTATATCTTTTGGAGCTTTTCCCTTTCGAAATCCTTCGATAGAAGTATCTTTTTGGATTACTGCAAAAGCTTTTTTATACTCATCTTGGATATCATTCCATGGGATAGAAAGATTAATTTCAATGGTGTTTTTAGGAAGTTTTTTGATTGTGTGTGTATACATATTGTGCCTATTATATTAAACCACACCGTTCTATTCAAGGGCATGGATCGTAGATTGATTTTTATGATCTTTTTCTATAGCTTCAAATGTATTGGAAATTGAGCGTACACGTACTGCCCAAGTAGGACTTTCCGCATATCGCGGTCCAATTTGTTCAATAGTAAGAAGACCTTGATCTACATACCCATCTCGAAGACCCTTCCCAACAGTCATAATTCCATCTGCCCATGAGTCAAATACTATGTAACCACCACCCCACCCGAAGGGATTATAAGTGTCTGGCGCATAGAATTTACCATACGAAGATTCAAGACCAGTAATGGAGGGGAGTAAGTAACAATCAAGCTCATACGTAATACAAGCTTCCATAAATGCATCTACTTCACTTACTAAATGCGAGTTATTGGCTTTCAAAACACGAACTATAGTAAGTTTCTTTGTCATGTATTGAGCGTAGTCATCGATTTGTTTTTGTTCATTTTCGCTTTGCTCAAGACGTGCGGAAGATCCAGCTTCAGATACTGCTGAAGCTGGAGTAACGAAGATAAAAAGTACTATAAGTAGCAAAGCTACTAATTGTTTTTTGACCATAAAAAAATCCTAAAGTTCTTCGTTGGTGAGAAACCTTAGGATCTAAATGAATTATAGCATATATTATAGGTATGTCAATAGTAACTTAATAACACCTATAATCATAATTAATAGTCTCCGATCTTTAACATTGTTGTCATTCCCGCCCCCACTTTTGTGAGGGTAAACTCCGGCGGATCTATGGTGTCATTCCCGCGGAGGCGGGAATCTAGAAATTAATAATCTGGATCCCCGATCAGGTCGGGGATGACAGAGTCAGATTGCCACGCTTCGCTCGCAATGACATGCCACATTCGTTCGTAACAAGATTTATGACTCTTTCCCAATTAAATATCATTTTTGTAACACACAATAATGTGATAAAATATGAACTGTTTCAATTAATGGAGCCGTAGCTCAACTGGTTAGAGCGCTTCCCTGTCACGGAAGAGGTTGCGGGTTCGAGTCCCGTCGGTTCCGCACTCATATGATATAAATAATGTATGAGTAATAAAATAATCTCTGATCGAGAATTCATAGTAAACCTCGTAAATCATCTTCAAGATATAGATAAGACAATAGTTCTTGCTTGCGGTGCATTTGACCTCCTTCATCCTGGCCACGTAGCATTTATTGAACAAGCAAGTAAGCTTGGACACCTCTTTATAGTTGGTTTATATGCAGACGCGTATATATCAAAAACGAAAGGAATTCAAAATCCGGTTCAAACTCAAAAAGATCGCGCAGTAGTGCTTGGTGCATTTGAGCATGTACGATATATTGTACCTATGGGAGATGAAGAGTCTAATGAATCGATAATCCGGCAACTCCATCCAGATTTTTATGCTCGTGGGGGAATGGAGGGAGAAGAACCAATAGAGCGAACTGCAGTAGAGGAGAGTCATGGGAAATTAATGCTAATTCCGTATATTGAAGGTTATTCTTCGTCTCATATACTCGAAGTAATTAAGCAAAAAATGGTATAATGAGGCTGAAATGTGTGTAATTTGTATGGACGATTAGCTCAGTTGGTTAGAGCGTTACATTGACATTGTAAAGGCCACAGGTTCGAGTCCTGTATCGTCCACTATCAATTTGAATATTCATTATGAAACGAATACTATCCGGCATAACTCCAAGCTCTACAAAGGGACTTCATATTGGTAACTATTTAGGCATGGTTAAGCCAGCTGTTGGACTTCAATCTGAAGGAGAATGTTATTATTTTGTAGCTAATCTTCATGCATTAAACACTGTATATGAACCCAAAGATGTCATGCACAATACCTTTAATATATTCATTGAATACTTGGCTTTTGGCATAGATCCTATAAAAACAGTGTTCTATGTTGAAAGCGATATCCCTGAAATTCCTTATTTACAGACAATAATCAATAATGCAGTAACGGTTGCTGAACTGAAACGAATGCATGCTTACAAAGATAAATTACAAGACAATGTATCGCCTGATTCCATAGGATTTGGTATGTTTTCTTACCCTATGCTTATGGCGGCAGACATATTAGCTTTTGATACAGAGATTGTGCCGGTAGGCGAGGATCAAGCTCAGCATGTAGAAATTACTCGCGATATCGCGCGAACCTTTAATAATCGATATGGCGATATATTGGTAGTTCCTGAATTATCGGTTCAAAAGAGCGTAGCTCGAGTTCCTGGGATTTTTGGAGATAAAAAAATGAGCAAATCACTGGGAAATGACATTCCCATTTTTGGATCTGAAGAAGAAGTAAAAAAGCAAATAATGAGCATAAAGACAGATCCAGCACGTATACACCCATCTGATCCTGGTGACCCAAAAAAGAATATAGCCTTTACGTATCTGGATCTTCTTAACTATGACTCAAATAATGAGGACGATTCTTTACCGAAATTAAGCGAGATGAAAGAACGGTATAAAAAAGGCACCATAGGCGATGTTGAAATCAAAAAGATTTTATATTCTTTCTTCTTAAGCTATTTTGCAGATAGTAGAGCAAAAAAGCACGAGCTTGCCAAAGACACTAACGCCATGTATGAACTTCGCATGCAAGGAGCAGAAAAAGCACGCGCAACCGCTTCAAAAGTAATTGATAGAGTTAAAAAGGCAGTGGGGGTTTGAGTTCACTTGAAATTGGTAATAATAAACATGAATTATTTTGATGCCATTACACAGGCTGCACTGACCTATGGGGTAATATTGATCGTATTTCTCTTATATATGATATGGCGAAATCAAATAAGAAATAATAGAAACAAATAGAAATAAAATTGACATGTTTTACATATTATGAGAAAATTATTTTGATGAAATATAATAAATACTATTCTACCAATCTATTTAATTATCCAAGTTTCTCAAAAGGGATGGCTAGGATATGGGATCTATTTGGTAATCTTGATGCATACCAATACTCTAAAACAGATGATGAAGCTGACTATCGGGCATTAAGTCATGATTGGCAGATGACTGGCTACTTAATTCAAAATGCTCTAAAAAAATATGAATCAGTCAACGGGTGATCAAATAACTTCCTCTAAGGCAAAAGCTTCCCCTAAGCAAAAAGAGATGTCACTAATAGCTATGCGAGAAATGTATTCTGGACCACTACCACATCCTGAAATGCTTGCTAAATATGAAAAGATACATAAAGGAATATCAAACAGAATAGTAAGAATGGCTGAAAAACAATCGGAACATAGACAGAAAATTGAAATTAAAGTAATTGATTCAAATATTTTAAATGAAAAACTTGGAATGGTTTTAGCGTTTATCATAAGTATTTCAGTTATTGTTGGGGGGATATTTTTAATTAGCGTAGGTAAGAATATTCAAGGACTAGTGACTTTGGGCAGTATTATTGCATTACAACTGTATAACTACTACATTCAACAAAAGAAAGAAGGTAAGATTCAAGAGAAAAATAAATAGGGCAATTTATATTGAGAAGTGATAATCCTGTTACTAAAGAGATTGCCGCGCTCCATTTCATTCCGCTCGCAATGACATGGAACTTACATTTGTGTCAAGACTTATGAACGCCTATAGATAAGTCAATAAATCCTTGACAATGAAATACATATTGATACAATAACTCCAACATGATGTCACCACGAAACATTACTACTACCACTACCACGTAAGTGGGGGGAGTAGTTTGATTGCAGACACCCCGCCACAGCGGGGTTTTTTAATGGAAATAATTTCCAATTATTATTCGTTATAATATCACTATGAAAGACAAAGATTATCTTTACAAACTCAGACATTCAGCAGAACATGTATTGCACCAGGCAGTTAAAGAACTGTATCCAAGCATACATCTTGCCATGGGCCCAGCGACAGATGAAGGCTTTTATTTTGACTTTGATAACAGCCCAGAGGGAAAAGAGGCGGTAACCATAACAGATGCTGATTTCAAAAATATTGAGAAGCGGATGTGGAATATAATCAATAAAAATCTTCCTATTACCAGGCACGAAATAAGTGCAAAGGAAGCGCACAAGCTATTTGCCGATAATCCGTATAAACAAGAGTGGATTGAAAAAGCCGAAGTAAACAAAGAAGTAATAACAATTTACTGGACCGGCGAACCGAATGCGCAAGGATCGATGGTAGATTTATGTGCCGGACCTCATGTAGATTCCACCGGTGAAATCAAGGCCTTCAAACTTTTATCTATAGCCGGAGCGTACTGGCATGGTGATGAGAAAAATAAGATGCTTACCCGTATTTATGGCACGGCATTTGAAAGCAAAGAGGATCTTGATAAATATTTATGGCAACTCGAAGAGGCAAAAAAGCGAGATCATAGAAAATTAGGAAAGGAAATGCAACTGTTTGTATTTTCAGATCTGGTAGGCCCAGGATTACCGATATATACGCCGAAGGGCGCATTAGTACGAAGATTGCTTCAGGAACATGTAAATGTGTTACAAAAAGAAATTGGGTATAAAGAAGTTTGGACGCCACAAGTCACCAAAGCCGACCTTTTCAAAACATCAGGACACTATGAAAAATACAAGGATGACATGTTTCGAGTTGTATCAAACTATACTGATGAAGAGTATTTCTTAAAACCCATGAATTGCCCAAATCACTGTGTGCTTTATGCGAGTCAATCGCGAAGCTACCGCGAATTACCACTTCGGTTTTCTGATTTTGCCAATCTGTATAGAGATGAAAAACCAGGAGAACTATTGGGACTTTCACGACTAAGAGCTTTTTCACAAGATGATGGACACTGTTTTTGTAGAGAAGATCAGGTAGATGAGGAGTTTTTAAACGTTGCACAGATTGTCAAAAAAGCCATTGAGCCCTTTAACATGAAATACTGGATCAGACTTTCGTTGTGGGACTCAAATCATCCTGAAAAGTATCTGGGAGACAAGGAAATTTGGAAGAGTGCTCAATCGAAGTTGAAAGATATACTCGATAAAAATAACATTGAATATACTGCAGTTGAAGGAGAAGCAGCAATTTATGGTCCAAAACTTGATTTTATAGCTATTGATGCACTGGGACGTGAATGGCAGATTTCTACTATACAACTTGATCTTATTATGCCTGGTCGATTTGGCCTTACCTATACTGACCAAGAAGGGAAAGAAAAAACTCCCCTTATGATCCATAGAGCCATATTGGGTTCACCAGAACGACTCATGGGATTGTTGATTGAACATTATGCAGGGGCATTTCCTTTGTGGCTTGCACCAGAACAAGTACGAATCATACCCATTTCAGAGCGTCATGTTGAAGCTGCGCAAAATATTGCAAAGAGTTTAGAGGATATAGGAGTTCGATTTGAACTGGATGATAAAGCATTATCTATGCAAAAAAAGATACGAAACGCACAGCAAAGCAAAGTAAACTACATGCTCATTTTGGGAGATGTTGAAGTAGAAAAAGGTGAAGTAAACGTACGCTCAAGAGATGGAAGCACGCAGAATATGAGTATTTCTATGTTTTTAGATAAGGTGAAAAATGAAATAGAATCAAAGAAATAATACTGCTTCTTGAAAATTGAGAGTGTAACAGCTATAATAACCGTTATCCGTTTATAACGGTGTGTTTATAATTTATAAAACCATTGAGGCAAAGTAGGTATTTTAGTAATAGGATCAACAAAACCGGAAAGAACTATATCACGAATCTCAGAATAACCGCTGAGCAACTTCGAGTAATAGATCATGAAGGTAAATTGATAGGAGTTATTTCTCGATCAGAGGCCATGCGACATGCGCAGGATGCTGATCTTGATCTTATCCTTATTGCTCCTAATGCAAAACCACCGGTTGCTAAAATTACAGATTATAAGAAATTTTTGTACGAAGAAGAGAAAAAGAATAAAGAAGCACGAAAAGGAACAAAAAAAGGAATTGTTAAAGAAATAAAATTGTCATTATTTATCGGTCCTGCAGATAAGGAACGATTAAGTAAGAAAACACAACAGTTTTTAGATGATGGACATCAAGTACGATTAAACTTAGGATTACGAGGAAGAGAGATCGGAAAACGGACAATGGCAATGGATATGATAAAAGCATTTATTGCAGATTTAGGAGAAGTAAATTTGGCAAAGGAACCACGATTTGAAGGTAAAGTGGTAAGATCGGTAGTTTCAAGAAAGAAGTGAAATTTGATGAATATCAAATTTCATCCTGAACTTGATTCAGGATCATAATAATAATACAACTATGAAAAATAAACAAAAAACACATAAAGGCGTGTTGAAACGATTTAAGATTACGTCGACGGGAAAAGTAATCCACAGATCACACCACACCAGACATTTAAAATCGAGTAAAAGTAAACGCCAAATTCGTAGCTTAAACCAACCAAAACAAGTAGTTGGGTTAATGGCTCGAAAAATTAAAAAACTATTAGGAATAGCATAATATGACAAGAGTAAAAGGTGGGCCAGCGGCCATAAGAAAACACAGAAAAGTACTAGATCTTGCAAAAGGGTATTGGATGTCTCGAAGTTCTCAGTTTAAGAGCGCTCAGCAAGCCGTACTTCATGCAGGTCAATATGCATTTGCGGGGCGAAAACTTCGCAAACGAGACTTTAGATCATTATGGATCACTCGTATAAGTGCTGGACTTAAAGAACATAAAATAAAATACAGTATTTTTATTCACTCACTCAAAGAAAAGAAGGTAGGAGTCGACAGAAAGATTCTGTCACAACTTGCACTCGACTTTCCCAGTGTATTTGATAAAGTAGTAGAAGAAGTAAAGAAATAACTGTATTACATGAATATTACCCAATCGATACTCCAGACACTGGATGAGTCTCTCGAAAACATTACTTCATTAGATCAGTTAGACAGTCTTCACACTAAGTACCTTGGTAGAAATGGAAAGATCAATGAGCTTCTTAAAGATTTAAAAAACATACCTTCTGAGGAAAAGAAAGAATACGGACAACAAGTCAATGAATTAAAACAGTCCATAATCACTCTTATTGACAAAAAACGCTCAATAATACTAAACGATAAGACCGGCAAAAAGATTGATGTAACCCTTCCTGGACATGAATACACCAAAGGAAGTCTGCACCCCGTAACGTATGCAATAGAAGAGATCAGTGGGATATTTGAAAAAATTGGATTTATACGCATGTCGTACCCTGAAATAGACTGGGAATTCTTTTCGTTTGAAGCGCTCAATATGCCTTCCGACCACCCTGCTCGTGATGATTTTGAAACTTTTTTTATAAAGCAAACACCTCATAAAAAGTTTGGAAAAATGGTACTTACACCCCATACTTCCAATGGTCAAATACGTGAAATGATGCGATTAGGAAAGCCGCCTATGCGGATGATTAATATAGGTAAAACGTATAGACCAAACTGGGATGCGTCTCATGTACCTATGTTTCATCAATTTGAGGGATTATGCATAGATAAACGCATTAATATAACGCACCTTAAGGGAACAATTGAATATTTTGCAAAAGCCTATTTTGGAGAAGACAGAGAAATACGACTTCGACCATTTCATTTTCAATTCACTGAACCATCATTTGAAGTAGACATAACCTGTGATATATGCAAGGGAACAGGATATGTTAAAAAATCCGAAATCCTAAGTTCGAAATCCGAAACAAATTCAAAGATTATTGTTCAAAATTCAAAATCTCAAACGAAATGTAGACTTTGTAAAGCTGGTTGGTTAGAGCTTGGTGGCACTGGTATGATACACCCCAATGTATTAAAAGCTGGTGGCATTGATTCAGATGAATACACTGGTTGGGCATTTGGATTTGGTATAGAACGAGTCATGATGATGAAGCCAAATGTGGGCCTGAGTAATGTGCGGGTTTTGTATGATGGGGATGTACGAGTTTTGGAACAATTTTAATAGTTTCCGTGTCATTCCCGCGAAAGCGGGAATCTAGAAATTAATATCCTGGATGACAATATAATTATGAATATAAAAATTACCTACGATTGGTTACTTGAATATCTAGATACCGATGCTGACCCGTATGAAATACAAAAATACCTATCTCTTTGTGGGCCCAGTGTAGAAACAGTTGAAAAAGTGGGCAAGGACTTTGTATTTGATATTGAAGTTACCTCAAATAGGGTAGACATGGCTAGTGTGTATGGCATAGCACAAGAAGCTCAGGCCATATTGCCACGCTTTGGTAAAAAAGCAATCTTAAAGCCATTGAAGCCAAAAGCGCCAAAAGATTCAAACGATCCATTTCCTCTTGATATAACAACCCAACCAAACTTAACCAATAGAGTTCTTGCGATTGCACTGACTGATGTAAAGATAGGGGAGTCTCCGGAATATATTAAACGACGTCTTGAACTTTCTGGAATGCGATCACTAAATAACTTAATAGATATAACGAATTATGTTATGTTGGAAACCGGTCACCCATGCCACGTATTTGATTTAGATCGCATACC
>JAQBTX010000021.1 GCA_027624795.1 bacterium
AAAAAGCTGGCTCAAGTGGTTCTATGAATTCCGGTACAATAGTTGTTTGCCCTTCAGGGTTTATATGAACCAATGAACCAGGAGGAATAGAAATTAGATATCCATCTTGAGTATTTGATCTTTCTTGAAGTGGGTAATCTTCTGATGCAAGTATAGAAGTGCCATCTTCATATTGTGCAAAATGAAGTGGTCTATTTCCTCGTGGATCACGAATACCAAATACTCCTTCTGCAGACAGTATAGTTAAGCTATAGGATCCTTCAAGCTCTAGAAGAGCATTGTGAAGCTTTTCAGCCATAGTTATACCATGCGATTCTGCTATGAGTTGTGCTATATATACAGAATCACTTGCTCCTTCAGGGAGTTTCTTTTTTACCAATTTTTGTATGCTTGCCAAGTTAACATTTCCATTGTGGGAAAGTATAAGCTCCTGTGTATTGCCGTCTACATCTTCCCAAGTAGCATGAGCTGGTTGAATATTTTCCTCTGATCCATCCCCTTCTGTAGTGTAACGAGTATGACCAAGAGCCATAGAAGCTTCTATTCCTATTACATCTGGATTTTTTTCAATTGGTTGATTCTGATAAAGCTTACGATTAATCGTGAGACCTGATGTGAACCATCCAATGCCATTTGCCTGCGTTCCTCTGTTTTTTTGCTCGTAATTAAGCCGAGCAGCTATTTCAGCAGCATTGCCATTTGGAGTAACTACCCCTGTAATGCCACATTCACAACGTGGATGGTCAAACTCCAGATCAGCAGAAGATGACACAAGGTTCTCAATCATGAGCCCAATTATAGTCTAAATTATATTTAATTAACTTGCTTATTTATAAAAATACATATTAGATGCGCATCTAGCCTCCGTTATAAAAATCCACTGATTGTGTATAATATTCATAATGTCCAATATAACCTTCCACAAGCTCTCCTGGTTACAAATGCATCGAGACTGCATTGAGCTCTACCAAGACAAAGTGAAAGGAATCGACGTTGATGTGATTGTGTCTATAGTGCGCGGCGGGGCTATAGTATCTCGCATTTTCTCCGGACTTCTGGATGCTACTCCCATAACCAATATCACCATGACTTCATACAAAGGTATAAAAAAATTAACTAAACCCATTATTACTGAAGAACCAGAGACAGATTTCACGAAAAAAACAATCCTTATTGTCGATGAAGTTTCAGACACGGGTGCTACCTTTGAAGTTGCTTTAGAATACTTCAAAAAAAAGAAGTCAAAAAAAATATACACGCTTGCCCCCTATATAAAACCACATACCACCTTTATTCCTGATTTTTGGCAAAAGAAAATAGATGCCTGGATTGTGTTCCCGTATGAAATTCGAGAAACGTATGATGGATTTGTAAAACTTCTTGGCTCACCCAAACATGCACAAGATAAAATGCTTGAAATTGGATTTCACCAATGGGAACTTGATGCTGTTATAATGAACAAATCACTTCAATGAATATTGACGTTAACAACTTCTTTCTTTATTTCATTCTTCCTGCTGTAACAATCATTTTTCTTATTACCAACAGATATTATTATAGTAAGAAAGACACGTATAAAACACGATTCAATATTCCGGTAGATCTTTTTTTTGGAAATTTTGCTGGGTCACTCATATTACTGGTCATACTTCTTGGCATCTATGCATATATTTTGAATATGAGTCTCATTACCGGTATCAGATGGGAAATTGCTGCAATTTTTACCATTGTGTTACTTACCTTAGTAGTAGGGATTGGCACAGGGGGTCATATTGTAGCTGTACATATTGAGCGCATTCTTCCCCATAAATACCAAACTGATGAAGTTCAAAAAGTGCTTGATTATTATCACTGGCCATTTGGACACCGACTCACCTATATTCCCATCTTTTTTATAGTTCATATTCTTATATTGCTAGATTTATTTCGGGGAAACATTCTTTTACTAACTCTGTTTCAACTCATGATGCTCACCACTTTTGCAGTGATATCTGGAGTCATGGCGTGGATTATTTTTGTCATAACTCGCACAACGAGGATCATGTTTTATACCTTAGGAGTCATGGTGGTAAGTATTTCTTTCATGTTAAACGCAGAAACTGTCACTCTGGCAGAGCACCAAGTGGCATACTTTTTCACCATTGTATTTATGGTTTCTTTTGCACTTTTAATAATCTACCGTTACAGTCATAAAGTTTCTGAATCACTCCACACATTTATTCACTCCAAATTCGATGACGGCGATAAAGTAAGAGACGAGTGATATAATAACCAATATGCTAGATATCCAATTCATACGCGACAATTCGGAAAAAGTTAAAGCAGCTGCAAAAAATAAAAATCGTGAAGTTGATATCGATAAGCTTTTGATGCTTGATGAAAAACGTAGAGGACTTATACAACAAATCCAAAAACTGCGCGAAGAGCGAAATGAACTTTCTAAAAACCATCCCCCAACAAAAGAAGATATTGAAAAAGGAAAACAGATCAAACAGGAGCTTAAAACAATTGAGGACGATCAAAGTAAGATTGAGATAGAATTTAAGGAATTGATGCTCTATGTTCCGAATGTCCCCCTGGATGAAGTACCGATTGGTAAAAATGAGAAAGATAATGTGGAACTTAAAAAATGGGGAGACATTCCCACCTTTGACTTTGAACCAAAAGATCATATTGCCTTGGGAACCGCACTTGATATTTTTGATTTAGAACGGGGATCAAAAGTATCTGGGTTTCGTGGTTACTATCTAAAAAATCAAGGAGCAACCCTTCACCTTGCATTAATCTTTTATGTGTATCATAAATTGGTAGCAAAAGGATTCATCCCTATGATTCCACCGACTATTGTGAAGGAGTTCACATTGCGTGGATCCGGTCACTTGCCTTGGGGCGGAGCGCAAGATGTATATAGCTTGAATGATGACGATTCCTATTTGGCAGGAACTGCAGAAATTCCTGTTACCGCGTACCATTCGGGTGAAACATTACTTGAAAAAGACTTGCCAAAAAGATATGTAGGCATGTCTCCCTGTTACCGTAAGGAAGCTGGCGCATATGGAAAAGATACCAAAGGACTCTACCGACTTCATGAATTTTGGAAAATTGAACAAGTAGTTATAGGTAAAAATGACATGGATGAAGCCATAAAAATTCACGAAGAACTTGAGCAAAATGCAGAAGAACTATTGCAAGATCTTAATCTCCCTTACCGACAACTGCTTATGTGTACTGGCGACATGGGTGAACCACAGATAAAAAAATATGATATTGAAACCTGGATGCCATCAAGAAAAGCATATGGAGAGACGATGTCAAATTCCATCATGGGAGACTTTCAAGCACGTCGATTGAATATGAAATATAAAGACAAAGATGGCACAACAAAATATTGTTTTACATACAACAACACTGCAGTTGCATCACCTCGAATATTGATTGCCATATTGGAAAACTATCAACAAAAAGATGGTACTATAAAAGTGCCTGAAGTATTGATTCCGTTCACTCGGTTTGAGACAATCGTAAAGAATTAATTATCAATTTTCTTATCTTATGTATCAAAAATTCCTTGCTGAGTTCTTTGGAACATTAACCCTGACTTTTGTAGTAATTCTTTCACTTTCAGGAGTATTTCCCATTCCCACACCAGTTCTGGCAGCTATAACATTGGGACTTTTTGTATATAGCGTAGGTCATATTTCAGGTACCCATATAAACCCGGCTGTTACTATTGGGCTCTGGTCCATAAAAAAAATAGATATGAACGATGCGTTATCGTATATCATGGCGCAAATTTTCGGTGCAGCGACTGCGCTCATACTCGCCATGGTTATGGATATAACTTATGATATTACTGCCTCAAGTACTATTGTAACCGGATTGGCAGAAATGGCTGGCATGATACTCTTTACCTTTGGCATCGCATCAGTCGTATTCGGAAATGTGCACAAAGCAATGTCTGGAGTAGTTGTGGGTACTTCACTATTTATGGGTATTGCCATTGCCGCGCTCATGGGATCAAATGGTGTGCTAAACCCTGCAGTAGCTGTAGGAATCAAATCATTTAGCGTTATGTATTTGATCGGCCCCCTAGTTGGTTCAGTGATTGGAATGAAGCTCTATGAGTTTGTAAATTCAAACTCTAACAAGAAATAATGCTTGTCATCCCGTACTTGATACGGGATCCAGTTTTCTTGCAATCTCTTCTCCCACATCTGAAGTGGTGAGTGGATTTTCTGACACTATGTCTTTTGTTCCTTTCCCCTCATCTAAGAGTGAGTTTACTGCCATGCGGATAGCACCTGCTTCTTCTTTCATATCGAAGCTATACTCAAGCATCATAGCTGCAGAAAGAATAGTACCTATGGGATTTGCAGAATTGGTTCCTGCCGCTTTTGGGTAGGATCCATGAATCGGCTCATATAGTGAGGTTTTTTCTCCTATAGATGCAGATGGCAACAAACCTATAGATCCTGTTATGACCGATGCTTCATCTGATAATATGTCTCCAAACATGTTTTCAGTGAGTATTACATCAAATGCGGTTGGATTTCTGATAATCTGCATAGAGGCATTGTCAACAAACATATATTCAACTGATACATCAGGGAAGTCCTGCGCTATTTTTTGTACAGTTTCTCGCCAAAGTCGAGATGTTTCAAGAACATTTGCTTTATCGACTAGTGTCAATTTACGACGTCTCTTCTGGGCTAATTTAAATGCGTAATTTGAAACACGAGATATTTCTTCGACTGTATAAGTCGAAGTGTCAAATGCACTTCTGCCATCCGCTCCCCTCCCCCGCTTACCAAAATATATTCCGCCGATGAGTTCCCGAATAACTACAAAATCTGCACCAGTCACACGATCTTCTTTGAGAGGCGATTTATGTAAAAGCGACTTGAATGTTTGAATCGGCCGCACATTGGCATAGAGTCCTAGTTTTTGTCGCATTGCAAGGAGTCCTTGTTCTGGCCGCACTTTGGCTGTTGGATCATTATCATATTTTGGATCGCCGATTGCACCAAATAATATAGCATCAGAAGTTAAACATACTGTCTCTGTTTGTTTAGGAAATGGATCACCTACTGCATCGATGGCAACGCCACCAATGAGTCCTTTGTTATAGGTAAATTGATGATTATATTTTTCTTCAATAGATTGAAGAACGGCTAGAGTTGCATCTATAATCTCTGGTCCTACTCCATCACCTGGCAAAACGGCAATTGTTTTTTTCATAAAATAATGTAATTATTAAAACCACCTCCCCCTTCGGGGACTCCTCCTTGGTAAGGAGGAGAGTTTATATATTTTCTAAAAGTTCCCTTACTTGGAAAGGGGGACCTATTGATTTTTTAATATTGTTTTAATGTAAAAGCTCCCCTCCTTTATAAGGAGGGGTCTCTCCTGATTCATCGGGAGAGGGGGTGGTACTAAATGAATCTTCAATTTTTTTTAATACCATCTCTAAATGTTTGAATACCAGTTTGTTTTCAAATCGTAATAATTGTATTCCAAGGCTGATTAAATATTCATCTTTCTCTCTATCTTGTTTGTTGATTTTATCATATCTATGTACTTCTCCATCTAATTCAATAGCTATCTTTTCAGATGGACAATAAAAATCAATTATGTACTTATCAATACTATGCTGTCTTCTAAATTTCCTTCCCTGTAATTGACTACCTCTTAGGTACTTCCATAATCCAGCCTCAGCGGGAGTTAAATTATTTCGTAAATGCTTTCTTCTCATTGTAAGTGGTTTAATGTTGTTAAGTTGTGTCATTATTAACCACCTCCCTCCGCCTTTGGCGGAGTACTCCTCCTTGGTAAGGAGGAGAGTTTATAATCTTACATGAAAATCATACTTCCTGCTTTTTTCAAACTTTTCTACATCTGATTTCTTTTCAAGAAGATAATCCATATCGCTGTATCCTTCTTTCAAGCATAATTTTTTGTAAGGATCGATATCAAAAGAAACTAAAAAAGATCTCGAAGATGTACTAAGAGTTTGTTTCTCAAGATCTATGGTAAATTCAAATAATGGATCTGTTTTTATCATTTCAAACATCCATGCAAGTGTTTTTTCTGAAACTACCAAGGGAAGTAGAAAATTATTCAGTGCATTACTTTTAAAAATATCGGCAAAAAAACTAGAGATGACTACATTAAACCCATAATCTTTTAAAGCCCAAGCGGCATGCTCGCGACTACTCCCACATCCAAAATTACGCCCTGCAACCAATATTTCACCTGTATATGTTTTGTCGTTTAAGATAAATGACTTATCTTTTCGCCAATCTTCAAATAAATGTTCACCAAATCCTTCACGAGTAATTGCTTTTAAAAATCGTGCCGGAATGATCTGGTCTGTGTCTATATTTTCTTGCGGTAATGGTATGGCGGTAGATGTTATTTTGTTCATAGATTTTATAAAAACTCCCCTCCTTTATAAGGAGGGGTCTCTCCTGATTCATCGGGAGAGGGGGTGGTACTAAATGAATCTTCAATTTTTTTTAATACCATTTCCAAGTTTTCAAATACGGATTTATTCTCAAATCTTATTACTCGAATTCCCAAATTTCTCAAATATTTTTCTTTTTCAATATCCTTCATATTTATCCTGTCAAAAGTATGAACTTGACCATCAAGTTCAATTGCCAATTTTTCTGATGGACAGTAAAAATCCATGATATATTTCCCAATACTATGCTGTCTCCTAAATTTCCTTCCCAGTAATTTACTACTTTTAAGATAGATCCATAAACCTGCCTCTGCTGAAGTTAAGTTGTTTCTTAACTGTTTTCGAACATTTTTTAATGGTGATATATTGTTTATTTGTTTCATTTCGCGACCACCTCCCCCTTCGGGGACTCCTCCTTGAAAAGGAGGAGAATTTAACAACTAAATAAACTCTCTCGGATCGGTAACGTATCCATTTATAGCTGTTGCTGCTGCAGTGAGGGGGCTGACCAACATTGTTCTTGCTCCAGGCCCTTGCCGACCTTCAAAATTTCTATTGCTTGTTGAAACACAGTATTTTCCCGCTGGAATTTTATCCTCATTCATCCCCAGACACGCCGAGCATCCGGCGTCTCGAAGCTCAAAACCAGCATCTGCAAACACCTTGTCAAGACCTTCTTTTTGTGCTTGTTTGAGCACTTGGGTTGATCCTGGGACAAGAATTGCTTCAATGTGTGGGGCTTTGGTTCGTCCTTTTAAAATCTCTGCCGCCATCCGAAAATCTTCAATGCGTGAGTTGGTACAACTCCCAAAAAATACATAGTCGACTTTCTGACCAATCATTTCTTGTCCTTTGGTTAGTCCCATATATTCAACTGTTTCTGGAACACGATCTGTGATGGGAATTCCCATCCCCGGATTGGTGCCATAGGTAATCATAGGTTCTATATCTGTGGCATCAAATAGTTCAACTCGATCAAACACAGCTCCTTCATCTGTTGGTAATTTCTTCCAATAAGTTACTGCTTCATCCCAGTCTGATGCTTTTGGCGCAAATACTTTTCCTTTTAAATAATCGAATGTTTTTTCATCGGGAGCTATCATACCACCTCGTGCTCCCATCTCTATGCTCATGTTGCATATAGTCATCCGCGCTTCCATAGAAAGATCTCGGATAGCAGATCCGGCAAATTCTACAAAATAACCTGTTCCACCTGAAGCCGTAAGTTTAGAGATGATATAAAGTATGATGTCTTTGGCGGTCACTCCCTTGCCCAGTTTTCCATTCACTTCGATTTTCATAGTCTTTGGTTTGTTTTGCAATATAGTTTGCGTAGCAAGCACTTGTTCTACCTCGCTTGTTCCTATGCCAAATGCTATGGCACCAAAAGCTCCATGAGTAGATGTATGACTATCTCCACAGACAATGGTCATTCCAGGTTTAGTAACTCCAAGCTCAGGACCAATGACATGAACAATACCTTGCCATGGATGCCCCAGGCCAAAAAGCTCAACGCCAAATTCCTTGCAATTTTTTTCAAGCATTTCTACTTGTTTGCGAGATAATAATTCTTTGATGGGAAGGTGCTGATCTTTGGTAGGCACATTGTGATCGGCCGTTGCCCAGGTGCGTCTAGGTCTAGCAACGGGTAAATTGCGCCGACGAAGCCCATCAAACGCCTGAGGACTGGTTACCTCATGTATAAAATGGGCATCGATGTAGAAAACGGTCGGATAATTATCTTCCTGCGATACTACATGCGCATCCCATACTTTTTCAAATAACGTTTTTGGCATATTATTTTTTGGCATTTTCTGGACGGAGTTCTCGTACTTTTTTCCCTACTTGCCACATTTCCATATTGGCAATCTCGTCGAGTTCCTTTTTCAAGTCCTCTCGGTACTTTGGATCGCTATTTTTCTGTAGAGTGCGCCTGGCTTCATTCCCATTTTCTACTTCTTTATACAGCTCTTCAAAGACCGGAGCAGTTGCATCTCGGAATTTATCTTTCCAGTCAAGAGCTCCTCTCTGAGCAGTAGTTGAGATGTTTGCAAGCATCCAGTCCATACCCTTTTCTCCCACCAGTCGAATAAGACTTTGGGTGAGTTCTTCAACCGTTTCGTTGAATGCTTCAGATGGTGAATGATTGTGTTTACGAAGTTCATTATATTGAGCTTCAAATACACCCTCAAGCGCACCAACCAAGATTCCCCGCTCCCCAGTAAGGTCACTATAAACTTCATTTTTAAATGTGGTTTTAAATAAGTAACCAGAACCAACTGCAATACCAAGCGCCTTTGCTTTTTCTTCTGCATTCCCCGTAGCATCTTGATGTACGGCATACGAACTGTTAATGCCACTGCCATCTAAAAAGTTTCGTCGAACTGTCAGGCCAGAACCTTTTGGCGCAACAAGAATTACGTCGATATCTGTAGGAGGAACAATTCCGGTTTGTTCACTATACGTGATAGAAAAACCATGAGAGAAATAGAGAGTTTTGCCTGCTGTTAAGTTTGTTTTTAAAGTCGGCCAATATTCCTTTTGCCCTGCATCTGACAGAAGGTATAAAATAACAGTACCTCGCTTTGCAGCCTCTTCTAATTCAAATAATGTTTCACCTTCCACCCAACCATCCGCTAATGCTTTGTCCCATGTTTTAGAACCTTTGCGTTGGCCAACAATTACATTTATGCCATTATCTTTCATGTTTAATGCCTGTCCAGGTCCTTGAACTCCATAGCCAAGTACAGCTATTGTTTCGTCTTTCAATACTGCTTGAGCTTTTGATAATGGAAATTCTTCCCGTGTTACGACGGTTTCTTCGACTCCGCCAAAATTAATGCTTGTCATATTGATTTAAATTAATTGATAATATTATAACCACCTCCCTCCGCCTTTGGCGGAGTACTCCTCCTTGGTAAGGAGGAGAGCTTTTAGTTTTTACTCCCCTCCTTTAAAAGGAGGGGTCTCTCCCGATTTATCAGGAGAGGGGGTGGTATTCATTTAACTGCGATAACTTCTATTTCTACCAGTGCTCCAATTGGTAATGCGGCAACAGCAAATGCAGCTCTTGCTGGCTTGTGATCAGAAAAGTATTGTCCGTATATTTCATTCATGGTTGCAAAATCTTTAATGTCAGATAAATAGACAGTACATTTTACTGATTTATTGAGTGATGACCCCGCTTCTTCAAGTACTGCTTTTAAATTCTCCAGAACCTGTTTGGTTTGATTTTCAATCCCTTCGACAAGCTTGCCGGATGCTGGGTCGATGCCGATCTGACCAGAACAAAATATCAAATCTCCCGATACAATGGCTTGAGAATAGGGCCCAACCACTTTTGGTGCCTTTTCTGTGTGAATATATTTCATAATAATTATTTAACTGGTAACTGCTCCTTTTGATGCACTTCCCACTAACTTCCGATACTTTGCTAACAATCCTCGTTTATATGGTGACTCAGGTGCCTTATAATTCTTCTTTCTTTTCTTCATTTCACCTGCAGAAACCTCAATGTTAATTTCTCGCTTTTCTACGTTGATGTCAATGATATCTCCCTCTTGTATTATACCAATCGCTCCCCCTTCAACTGCTTCTGGGGCAACATGTCCAATCATAATTCCATGGGTACCACCAGAAAATCTTCCATCAGTAATAAGCGCAACATCGTTACCTAAACCCGCGCCCATGAGTGCCGATGAGGGCGAGAGCATTTCGCGCATACCCGGACCACCTTTGGGTCCTTCATTGCGAATAATTATTACATCGCCGTGATTTATGTGTCCTTCGAGGATAGCATCCATTGCACTATCTTCGCTTTCATACACGCGCGCTGGGCCTTTGTGTTGTTTGAGCTCATTACCTGATAGTTTCATGACCGCACCTTCGCTTGCCATATCGCCTTTCATAATTATGATATGATGCCCAGCTGGCGCTAATGGTTTGTTGAATGGATAAATAACATCTTGATTTGATGGTCGGTCAGGGGCTTCTTCCAAATTTTCAGCAACGGTTTTTCCGGTAACAGTCATGCAATCTCCATATATAAGTCCTTCCTTCAAAAGCATTTTCATAACCATTGGTACTCCTCCTACTTGATCTAAATGTTCCATCATATAATCTCCCGATGGGCTAAAGTTTCCAATGAGGGGAACTTTTTTTCCAATCGTTTCAAAATCATCGATAGTCAGAGGAACATCTGCTTCATGAGCAATAGCAAGAAGATGCAATACTGCATTGGTCGAACCACCCACTGCTTGAACTACCACAATGGCATTTTCAAATGCTTGGCGTGACATAATGTCTCGGGCTCGAATTCCTTTTTCCATCATGCCAAAGAGTGCTTGAACCGTGCGACGAATATCCTCAACTTTTGATTCTGCAATTCGACCAGTTCTACTCATAGCCGGATGTGCCGCACTTCCGGGAACACTCATTCCAAGTGCCTCAATAGCACTGGCCATAGTGTTTGCGGTAAACATACCACCACATGCTCCAGCACAAGGACAAGATTTACATTCTATTTGGTGAAATTCTTCCTGTGACATCTTTCCTGCACTTAATGCTCCAACTGCTTCAAATATTGATACGATGTTTAAATCCTTTCCATTATGGGATCCGGGAAGGATAGTACCACCATAAAGAGTTATGCCAATACTATTATTTCGAGCAAGTGGCATAAGCGATGCTGGAATTGTCTTGTCACATCCAGAAAAAGCAATCGTACCATCTGCAAAGTAAGCTTCCTGCATCATTTCTATAGAATCAGCTATCCATTCACGAGAAACTAATGAATATTTCATGCCCTCGGTTCCCATTGTCTCACCATCAGTTACCACTGGAGTACCAAACATATAGGGTCGACCACCCAACTTTGATACTTCCTCTTCGGCTATTTTAGCAAGCTCATCAATATGCGCATTGCATGGAGATATATCTGAGTAAGGAGAGGCCACGCAAATAAGCGGCTTTTCAAAATCGGCATCTTTATAACCAACCGCGCGCATCATAGCTCGAGCAGCTGCCCGCCTGGTCCAATCTTTTCCACCAGGAGTGCTCGTGAGGGTAGCACTTCGTTTTTTTAATGAGTCTGGTTTATTATCACAACAACAATCTCCACCGCATTGCTTTGACATAAGTTAAACTAAATATTGATATAACATCTCATCTTCTGATAGTTTTGTATACTTTAATTCTATCGCATCCATGCGCTTCATGAGGGGCTTTAGATCTTTTTTATCTTTAAGCTCAAATCCAACAAGCGCCGGTGCTTTTTCCTTCTCTGTTTTTTTCATATATTCAAATCGTACTATATCATCGTTCGGACCCAATGCCTCATCAAGCATTCGCTTAAGTTGCCCTGGTTTTTGAGCAAATTCTATAAGAAAATAGTGTTTTCGACCTTGATATACCAAACTCTTTTCCATAATTTCGGGGTAGCGAAGAATGTCATTATTTCCACCACTGAGTATGCATACCACTGTTTTCCCTTTTATTTTTTTTGCCACTTCATCTAGGGCAGAAACCGCTAAAGCTCCCGCAGGTTCTGCGACAATTCCTTCATTTTGATAGAGTTCAATCATCGTTTGGCAAATTTTTCCTTCAGGAACAAGGAGCACATCATCAACAAATTTTTTGACAATCTTGAAGGTGGTTTCCCCCACTCGTCCTACTGCTGCACCATCAACAAAAGTATCAATTTTTTTTAGAGTGACTACTTTATTGTGCTTTAATGATTCATACATTCCCGCTGCACCCATGGATTCTACCCCGATGATATGAGTCTGAGGAAATAAATCTTTTATATAGGTGGCAACCCCCGATATAAGACCGCCGCCGCCAATACAACTAAGAACGTAATCAATGGTTGATCCCAATTGGTCGACAATTTCCTTTCCCACAGTTCCTTGACCAGCAATCGTGAGCGGATCGTCAAAGGGATGCACATACACAGCCTTGTTCTTTTTTTCATATGCATGAGCAGCTGCACTTGCTTCATCATAGGTAGTCCCAACCAATTGAATAGTTACATACCCATTTCCAAAATGTTGTACTTTATCAATTTTTTGATTGGGAGTAACTACGGGCATAAATATGGTCCCTTTCACCTTAAGAGCATTACAGCTATACGCAACTCCCTGAGCATGATTGCCCGCACTCGCACACACAACGCCGCGCTTTTTTTCTACCTCGGTGAGCGTTGCCATTTTGTTATACGCTCCGCGAATTTTAAAAGACCGTACTTCTTGTAAATCTTCTCGCTTGATATATATTTGAGCACTATATTGTTTGGATAATCGTTTACTGTATTGTAAAGGTGTTATATCAGATACATCGGTCAACCGAGATGCTGCTTGTTCTATAGTTTTTTTTGATATGTTCATTTTATATTTAACTGCCTATTACCTTATTTAATCCATCAACATACGCTTGCACAGAAGCAACAACGATATCGGTATCAGAACCAAATCCATAATACACGATGTTTTTATGTTCGAGTTGCACGTGAACTTTACTTATATCATCATGACCTTTGGTAACTGCTTGAATAAGAAATTCTTTTAAGATAGGAAGTGTCTTTAAAATTTTTGATTCATTAAGGATGGTGTTTACTGCGCCACATGAAGCATCTACCGGACCATTACCCTTAGAAACAGCGGTATACTCCTTACCATTTACTTGCATTGTTACGGTTGCCATGGGTTTTACCGGAAATCCACACACTACTTCAAGGAGATGTATGTTCAGTTTCTTTTCAACCAATAATTCTTTCCCCATCAGCATGTGAAGATCTTCGTCATTTATATCTTTTTTTGAATCAGCTAGATTCAGGAATGTCGCATAGACTTTTTTGAGATGTGCAGGCTTCAATCGATATCCTAGTCGTTCCAAATGATGATTGAGGGCTGCTCTTCCAGACCGGGCAGATAAAACTATTTCAGATGATGCAATTCCTACGTCTTGAGGATTAATGATCTCATAATTTTCACGCATTTTAAGAACACCATCTTGATGAATTCCCGATGAATGTGCAAATGCATTTTTTCCTACGATTGCTTTATTTGCCTGCACGGGCATATTCATGAGCTTTGAAACTAATCTACTGGTGGGATATATTTTTTTGGTATTAATATTGGTGTCATAGGGAAGCTTATGAGTTCGCATAATCATAACTACTTCTTCAAGTGACGTATTACCCGCTCGTTCTCCGATCCCATTCATAGTTACCTCTACTTGACGAGCGCCGTGTTCGATTCCTGCCATTGCATTTGCAGTTGCAAGACCAAGATCATTGTGACAATGGACAGAAATGATGGCTCGATCAATATTTGAGACATGTTCCATCAAATACTTTATCTTCTCACCATAGATGTGTGGCAAGTTGTATCCGGTGGTATCGGGGATATTTACAACTGTCGCCCCCGCTTTTATGACTGCTTCAACCATCTGTGCCAGAAATGCAAGATCTGCTCGACCTGCATCTTCTGCATAAAACTCAACATCCTCAACAAATTTTTTTGAATACTTCACGGCTTCGACAGCTCGTTTGAGTATGTCTTCACGAGTAGATTTGAATTTATACTTTATATGTATGTCCGATGCACCAATTCCTGTGTGAATGCGTTTTCGTTTTGCATATTCAAGTGATGCTGCTGCTGAATCTATATCTGCTTTGACAGCGCGAGTAAGAGCGCAAATGATAGGATTTTTTACTGCCTTTGATATTTCTATAACTGATTGAAAATCTCCTGGTGAGGATATGGGAAATCCAGCTTCAATAACATCGACCCCCAACTGCTCAAGTGCTTTGGCAATTTCTATCTTTTCTACCGTGTTGAGTTGACACCCAGGAACTTGTTCTCCATCTCGAAGGGTAGTGTCAAATATGTGTACTTTGTTTTTCATAATTCTTAAATCATAAATCGTAATTCATAAATCGCATTATTATCTAAACACCGCAATTCGTCCTGATTGGACAAATTCTTTAATGCCAAATGGTTTCATAAGATCATAAAAATCATTAATATCTTTTTCGGTTCCTGTTTTTTCTAAAATGAGAAAATTCTTTTTTACTTCAATGATGCGAGTGAAAGGAGTGATCGAGACTAAGTGTTCAATTTCTTTTCGTTGTTCCATCTTATTTGCTGAAACTTTGAGAAGTGCAATCTCGCGCGCAACCAAGTCGGTGTCTACAGAATCAATCACCTTAACAACTTCAATAATGCGATACAATTGCTTGGTGATCTTTTCTACCATATCTGCTTGCGCAAAAACCACAATCGTGAAGCGTGATTGATCTTCATTTTTTACCTCAGATACCGTAAGACTTTCGATATTTATTTTTCTGCGTAAAAACAGATCAGCAATCCTATACAGCACTCCCGGAGTATTTTCTGTAAATGCGGTAATGGTGTAATAGTTTTTCATAAGTATTTATTCTAATCGTATTTCAGAAACAGATGCGCCACTTGCAACCATAGGAAACACATTATCTTCTTGTTCAACCGAAATCTCCAGGATATAAGGACCCTTTGATTCTAGCATATTCTTAATTCCTAAATCTAAATCCTTACGAACTTCAACTTTCATGCCATTTATGCCATATGCTTTTGCAACTGCTACAAAATCAGGACTTTCCATATGAACCATTGAATATCGCTTATCAAAAAAGAGCTGCTGCCACTGGCGCACCATTCCTAAAAATCCATTATTTAAAATTACGATCTTTATCGGCATCTTTTCCTGAGCTATCGTACCAAGTTCTTGTATGTTCATCTGAAATCCCCCATCGCCAGAAATACTGATGACGGTTTGATCTGGTTTGGCAACCTGAACTCCCATAGCAGTAGGCAATCCATATCCCATGGTTCCCATACCGCCTGACGAATGAAAGCTATTGGGAAGTTTAAATTTAAAATAACGAGCAGCTACCATCTGATGCTGACCCACATCGGCAACTACCAAAGCTTTTCCTTTAATAGCTTCGGAAATGCGCGAGACTGCTTCAGCCATTTTTATAGGACCTTTTGTTGGATTGCATTCGACATCCCAAATTTTAGTTTTTTCTATATCACGGGCAGCTTTGAACTGTTCTATCCATTGGTTATGAGTTTGTTTTTTAACATGCTGTAATAGTGCTTGAAGTGCTGGTTTTGCATCGGCAACAATAGGTACTTCAGCATGAATTATTTTATTAAGCTCAGCTGGATCAATGTCTATATGGATAACTTTTGCATTTGGTAAAAAGTCTTTCACGCGTCCGGTTACTCGATCATCAAATCGCATCCCTACGGCTATTACCACATCCGCTTCATTTGAAAGAATATTGGGCGCATAATTGCCATGCATACCTAAAAACCCTGCATATAACCTATGGTCATTGGGAAATGAAGAAAGTCCATGAAGGGTAAGTGCCACCGGAATATCTGCTTTGCTGGCCAAATCAAAAAGTTCTGTATGTGCATGAGATATATGTATTCCATGACCAGCAAGGATGAGTGGTTTTTTTGAATTGTTGATGAGTGAAGCCGCTAACTCAATTTGCTTCATGTGAGGTTGAGTTGTTGGATTGTAGCTTTTAAGTTTTATTTCACTGGGGTATTCAAAATCAAATGGGGCAAATTGCGCATCTTTGGTTATGTCGATAAGAACGGGTCCTGGCCTTCCCGTTCGGGCTATATGAAATGCTTTTTTAAATATAAAAGGAATTTCCTGAGCTTGAGTAATTTGATAACTCCATTTCGTAACCGGTGCCGTAATTCCTATGACATCTGCTTCCTGGAATGCATCGGTTCCTATAACTGAACTATGAACTTGACCGGTAATACAAACTATCGGAACGGTATCCATCATAGCGTCAGCCAGTGCGGTTACTAAATTCGTGGCTCCCGGACCAGAAGTGGCAAAAACCACACCGGGTTCGCCAGTCACCCGCCCCCAACCTTCAGCTGCATGGCCGGCTCCTTGTTCATGACGCACTAAAATATGTCGGATTTTCTTACTTTTTACATAATCATAGAGTGCGTCATAGATAGGCATTATAGCTCCACCCGGATACCCGAATATGACTGAAACATGTTCATGTAACAGTGATTCTATAACGGCTTGTGAACCAGTTAATTTTTTCATATGTTTATGTCATTCTCGCGAACGCGGGAATCCATGGATCCCGGATCAAGTCCGGGATGACAATAACTAAATGTTAATCTTTGTACACCAACTTGCATATTTTTCTTCCTCACCACGTACTACACGGAAAAATAAATCTTGGATCGCTCCCGCAATCTTTCCCCGTTTTCCTGAGCCGACTTTTCGACGATCTATTGATGTTATCCATGCAACTTGTGCACCGGTTCCACAAAAGAACGCTTCATCTGCAACATATAGTTCGCTTCGATCTATGACTCGTTCTTCAACAGAAATTCCCAGATCCTGAGCCAGTCGAAGGATTGATCTTCGGGTAATTCCTTCAAGAATATCTTCGGTTTTAGATGGTGTGATGAGTACACCGTCTCGAACTATAAATATGTTCATAGCAGATCCTTCTGCCACATGACCGGCTTCATTTAAAAATATCGCTTCATCAAAGCCATTTGAATTGGCTTCTTTTTTGGCAAGTGCAGAATTGATGTATCCACCCGTAATCTTTGCCCGAGATGGTATGGCGTTATCTGAAATCCTTCTCCAAGAAGATACACAGGTAGTTACCCCTCTATCAGTTGGTAAATAGTCTCCCAGGGGAATCATATACTGCGCAAAATAAAAGGGATTATCTCGTTCTAAGTTTGGAGTCAAGCTCAAGCTTCCTGCATAAGCAAATGGTCGCACATACGTATCGGTTGTTGGCGCATTTCTTTTAAGAAGCTTTATGGTGATATCGATAAGTTCTTTTTTAGAATATTCTATAGATTCACCCAATACTTTAAGTGAATTCAGAAATCTGGTCATATGATCATCTAAACGAAAGAGCGATATGAATTTGCCATTTTTGTTGTAGTACCCACGCACACCACCAAACACGCCGGTGCCATATTGTAGAGCGTTTGTTTGGATATTGATCTGAGCTTTTGCAATAGGAACTATTTTTCCTTCAAAAAATGCAAAGGGGAGCGAATCATTTTTAATATGTGCCATGGGTGTAATGTAATTAATAATTGATATTGTCATCCAGAGAATGACATAGTCTTTTAAACATAAAAAAACCGCCTTGCGGCGGGGGTCATCGAATCATATCGAATCTCCTCCGCCTTAGCGGGTAATAAGGAGAACGAGAATTGATCCATTATGTTTCATAGGTAAGAAGTATTATAAGGGATAAGTGAAATGAATGCAAATTGTTGTTGAATCTAATGGAAAAAACCGTTTATTTCACTTCCGGATCGGTTATCCCCAAACCAGGAGTTATCTGTATCGGAACGTTGAGGTTAGCGAATAATGCAACTCCAAGATGTTTAGTGTTTTCCGTTATAAATCTCCCCTGCTGTATTTTGTCATTAAAAAGTTTGCTTACTACTCGCTGACCATTAGAAAGTGTCACCGTGAGTCGTGGGTTTCTTAAATCATCTTCGTTACCAGTTGGCAAACTATAGCAACTCCTATGAGCTCCTCGACCAGCAATGAAAGTAAAAAGGGTTGAAGCCTGAGGAGTATCATCCACAATCGGCCCTTCCCAATGAATTTGTTCTGAGTTACTGCCATCTGTTACTCCATCATATGCCCTAGTAATATTAACATGCCACCCTGGCGATTGAGAATTGTCCGATGTGAATGCTACTACTGTATCTACATATTTTTCTTCACCTACATATCCACCGATGAGGTATGATACTCCCTTGGACCCTTTGACCATTTTGAAAGGTTCAACTTCAGCAGCCGAATTAAGATAAAAGTCACGGAATGAACTTCCTGGTCCGTAAACGTCTGGAAGAACTTCATATAAATCTCGAAATGCATCTAATCTTGGGCCATCTATTTCCCACTGCCCTTCTTCAATACTCATGTTATTTTTTTAAACTTGTGAAATTGGCTCAAATTATATTAATTTATGACTTAACTGACGGTATTATAACAGCAATTTTCTATAATATCAATTTATTACATATTTAATACACATATATCAAAGTACTTTGAAGTTAAACTTATGATCTTTTCACTGGATTTTCGCCACCACATACGCCAGCAATGGCTTACTCTCTATCTCTTGTGCCTCGGAAATGCAATTTTTCATTCATACTCATACTCATCGCCCAGATGCTCTCTTGCTATTTGAT
>JAQBTX010000075.1 GCA_027624795.1 bacterium
CTCTCATTATTGGTTTTTACTATGTTTTCCTACAGTCTGGTCTGCCAGAAATAAATCACGAACTTTTATATAGTTTTGTTCCTAGTCCTGAGCACATAAACACAATGTTTTTGGGGATAATTGACCTCACATCTAAGAGCGCCACATTAGCTGCAATTGCCGGAATCGCACAGTATTTCCAGGCTAAATTACTTATTCCAAAAGAAACAAAACAACCTTCTGGTAATGAAAAACCGATGGTTGAAGACATCATGAAAGGAGTACAGGGTCAGATGGTTTATGTTATGCCAATAGTATTAGTTTTTATTGCCTATTCATTCGGAGCAATTGTTGCTCTCTATTTGGTGACAAGTACTATTTTTGCTTTGCTCCAAGAAATATACATGAGAAAAAAAGTTAAACCTCAAGCTGAAGCTAATAGAAAAGTTACTACTCGATAGTGTCTAGACTCCAAAGAGATAAGTCTTTCTTGTTTATAAATACAACGTAGTCACCATTCTCTGAGACTTGTAGATCAGTCATATCAAATGAGTTAACCACTCCAACCAGCTGGGTGACGGTATCATTTTCTAGATCAACCTTAAATAGTTGGTCTGTGAATGAAACCAGTCCTAGATACCAAGTATCCGGCAGATTTTCTGTGCTAATGTTTTGGGGCACAGCACAGTAAAAGACTTGTGAATTATTTTTATCCCAAACACATTTTTCGGCGAGAGTATTAAAAATTAAACCCCGAGAAGTTTTTGTTTCCAAGTCATAAACACCAGTATCTATCCCTTGATTAATGCTCTCCGAATAAAGCAAAAGAGTATTATCTAGATTTGATAGCACGGACAAACCACTCTTGTCATCCAGGACCTCATTTAAAGACCCTCCCCTTGGATTAAGGGTGAATGCAATACCTTCGTAAATACTAGATGGTATTGTGGTTAGTAGAATACTAGGAGATGTCCAGCTTAGTTTCCATTCAAGTATTGTTGATTCAATTATCTTAGTCTGGTTTTGTGGTGACGTTGCCGCAAAGGTGTATCCCTCACCATTTTTCATATAAAAGAAATCATCTGAATTTGCCGATTTTGTTATATAAGATATGTTGTTTGGAATGAATATTCCCTTAAGATCACTGAAGTCTCCCTCATCCCCCAAAACATCAGTTGTTGTTGCTTGGGATACAACCTCAGCAACAAAAGTTTCTATTGAACCGGCAGGATCTAAGTATCGAAGAACAACACCTTCTCCATCACTAAACATAAAGGCCTCATATATTTTAGGAATCGTCGTATTTGTTATCCTTTCAACCTCAGGATCGCGAACCCTTGATTCATAAATATGGCCAGTAGATCTCTCTATATACCGAACAATCGTTTCAGAATCAACAATGACTTCATCCTCAGTATCCTCGTCATCATCACTAAGGATGGTCTCTGTCTCTTTATCAAAAACAATAAAGCCAGAAACCGGCTCACTTGAAATCTGTCGTAATTTTGAAACTTGAACATTTTGATTTGAAGGTGGGTCTTGTGTTGTATTACTGACACCATCACTCACAAGAGGATCTATGACAGGAAAAAAACCAACACCGCTTTGGTTATCTTGAGACGCTTGGTCCGTTTTATTTTGGTTATCTGAAGAAGAGAAAAATACGACGTACCCTACAGAAAATAGGGCGATTATCACTACTGTTATTGTTATTATTATTGCGTTTTTCTTTGTCATGGATTTAAAGACTTATGTCGAAGGTCGTTAGTATATATCTGGTAGTGTGTCTGATCTAACTCACTGATCTGTTCCTGGGTTAAGGAGGGGTTACTTGGGCTGTTGAGATACGCCTCAAATTCAGCCTGATTTAATTGATTTAATTGCGCGGAAGTCATCCTAGGACCGACAATCACAATATTTCCACTACTATCCTCAAAAGTAGCACCAGGCTTCTGCAAATCCGTAATATCTGGTGCAGTTATAGCTGGTGCAGTTATAGCTGGTGCAAATCCTCCATGTATGGGGCTTGTAAGAACCGGAGTACTAAAATTAAGAGCATTATTTTTAAGAGCAGGATTGATTGTAGTTAAAATAAGCCAAGAAACTAGGGCTAATATTAGGCCGCTGATGGCAGACGCAATCTTTTTCTTTGCTTCTTTTTGTCCAAAAACAGCATCGGTTGTCATATATTGAACAGATCCGATTATGACAAATAAAACAGCGAGGATTATTGTAATAGCAACACCCCATAAGAAGGCCTCATCCAGTAGTTTAGAAAGAGAGGTTTCATCATCAAGATTTCCTGTTCCAAATATTGCCCCATCCCCTTGTCCAGATAATGGAACGAAGGCAGCAAGTCCGTAAGTAGCTGAAATATTTTTTACTGACTGAACACTACTTGGACTATTAAAAAAAGAGGCAATGGATAAAATTAATAGGCCGGTAATTGCTGAGAATATTATTATTTTTGTTTCATTGTTTATCTTCATATTTTAAAATTCAAAATTCTCACCTTCTTCATAAAAGATTCTTAACGATGCCTGGGCAGATTGCAACACCTTATTCACATTATCTATTCTTAAATTAACAGTAACATTACCCGGATTAGTATCTACACGCCTGAGCGTTAGGATATTTTTTTGATCGTTTTCGACCAGAGATCCGTCGACACTCCATTTGAAGTTTGTGTTAGCCAGATCTTGTAGGTTAAAAAAGAAAGGAATACCAGAAATCTCCACCTCTTGTCCCTTTAACTCAACATTACTGCCAAGAGCTGATTCAAAAATTGTTCCGTATATAGGATCCTTTCCGTAAAAGAGAATAAATGGATCAATAAATCCAAAGTTTTTAACTTCTTTTGCACGCTGCTCGGTGTTTACTGGGCTAGCCTCAACAATAACTTCAACTGGGCGACTAATAATATCATC
>JAQBTX010000022.1 GCA_027624795.1 bacterium
GCATCTGATCGAACTCATAAATGCCTTTAAAATACTTTAAAACTTCTAGATTATTTTCCCATGGTCCGATCCAATAAGCAAAAATAGCTTGAGCAAACTCGACTGGTCGCCAATAGGGAGCCAAATCAATAATGCCAGGTTTTAGGCTCGGTGAAAGGAGGATATTTTCAGGACCCAAATCTCCATGAATGACTTGGCAATTAACATTCTTAATGGGTTTTATTAAAGAATGTAACTGCTCCACAAGTGGTTTAATTTTGGGATGAATTATTTTCGGAATAGTTTCATTCCAAGCATATTTATCTGCTCGTCTATAAGGATTGTCTTCATCAAAAAAATCTGGTCGCGGAACATTATTCATCGCTCGATGGAATGATTCAATAGATTCAATCATTTGAGGAATCATTCCTTGGTAAGTATGGCCTCCTTCAAGAAAAGTCCATGCTGTCCACCCGTCGGTAGTTATATAATTTCCATCTACTGTCTTTATAGGTTTAGGTATTCTAAATCCTTGCTCTTTTATATTGGCATATACTTTAGCAATCCATACTGATTTTTCAGGTGAATCACCTTTGATATGTCTTAGAATTACATCACCCACACGGTAAGTTCTTCCTTCTCCCGTTTCAATAAGAGTTGCTTTCTGGCCAATTCTAAACTGCGAAGATACAGATTTATCGAGAAGAATAGTTTTACTTGCCATAGAATTAATTATAACAGTCATGTTTAACTTCAATTTAGTCTTGTAGGACGAGCGAAATATTGAGAGATTGCCGCGCTTCGCCGAGTCTGACTCGGCTTCGCTCGCAATGACATAATTGTGCGCTAGAACATTTTCCCAATACATGGATTCTTCGTTTCACCGAATCTAACTCGGTTTCACTCAGAATGACAATGGTCCAGAAGGGGTCAGAGCTACTGCCAGTTTTCATTAATACCAATCTTAATGCTCGATTCACTGGATTTACCTTTTTCATTAGTGGCTTTCACTTTAATTTCATATTTACCATTGATTAGATTAAACTTTTCAATAATTTCCTCACGATCACCAGAGATTGATTTTTTTTCTTCACTATTGATCCATATCTTAACTTCTTTAATGGGTTCTGCGGAAACAATTTTAACCCGCACCTCTACGTCGTTTGAGTCTACTTTAGATTCATTTGAAGGAGATTTTATAGATACTGACACATCTTCACCAGATGAATCAGATTTTTCAGTAGGGTATTTATAGCGACTATCTTCTTGTTCTTTGGCCCATTCATCTATAGCCTGTTGCCATCTGTTTTCACCATCCAGTGAAACAGGATCTTGCTCTTCAATATATATAAATTCCTTTTCTTCATAATTTCCTGAGTTAACTTCTATCTCATTGGCAATTTTTCCATTTGATTTTGAAAGTTTGAACTTTTTGTAATAGGGAGATGTTTCAGTAGGTTGAGTACCTTCTATAAAGTATTCACTTCGAGTTGGTGATCCTTGACGGGGAAGTCCTCCCAAAAGTGCATCGACTTCTGTAGCAATAACCGTATCTGGTTGTTCCATAATGCCATCTTCATATTCGGTCAACAGTTCTAACATGTAGCTGTACCACAACGACGATGCGCCGGTTGCACCTGAAGCGATCTCTTTCATGGGTTTGTTATCATTATTTCCGACCCATACTCCAAGCACAATGGAATTTGTGTAACCTACTGCCCAGTTATCACGTTTATCATCAGTAGTTCCACTTTTTACCGCCACAGTTCGACCAGGGACATTTAGATATGAGGTTGCTCCAAAGGTATCAAACCTGGCATTATTGTCAGATAATATGTGAGAGATAATAAAGGCCACTTCTTTTGGTAACACTTCTTTTGCTTTTGCGTTTTTTTGCTTATAAATTGTTTTACCGTTAAAGTCAGTGATTTCTAAAATGCCATAGGGTTCAACTCTGCTACCCCCGCGTGCAAAGACGCCATACGCCTGCACAAGGTCAAGAAGCGTTGTCGCACCACCACCAAGTGAAGCAGACAACCCCAGATCGGCAATCGTTTCATTGGTAGGTTCAAGTGAGTCAAGACCCATATCATAAGCCTGTTGCAAAAAGTTTCTTATACCAACCATTGCAAGCATTTTTACGGCAGGAACATTTCGAGAATTGCCTAATGCAAATCGCATTTGTACGGGACCTAAGTATTTATTATCATAATTTTTTGGAATATAATCGTCATCTTCCACATTGGGGAATGTGGTTTTTACATCCATAATTACACTTGATGCGGTATACCCATTTTGCAAAGCTACCGCGTATTCAATAGGCTTTAAGGTAGAACCAGGTTGACGAACCCCTTGAGAGATGACATCAAATTTTCCAAATTCTTCGTTACTAAAATCGGCAGATCCAACATAGGTTATGATTTCCCCGGTTTTGGGATCCATAGCAAGGAGTGCTCCATTTCCCACATTCAGATCTTCTAATGCTTCAATCTCATCTTCAACCAATGATTGAGCGGTTTTTTGGAGATCTAAATCGAGAGTGGTTTTAACTTTAACTCCATTCGTGAGGAGTGCTGAGCCATATTGCTTTTCAATAATATCTTTAATATAAAAAACGAAATGGGGCGCCATTATGTTGCTGGATTGCTTCTTAAATTTCAGTTTATCTATGCTTTTTTCTGCATTTTCTTGTTGTTCTTTTGTTATATATCCATCTGACTTCATACGCCCCAGCACATCTTTGGTGCGGCCTTTCCACGCATCAGTTTCACCTACAAAAGGAGAATACCGGGAAGGGCTTTGGGGGAGTCCAGCCAAAAAAGCAGATTCAAGCAAGGTAAGTTTTTTTGGATCTTTATCAAAGTATCCTTTTGCTGCTGAGCCGATACCCCAATACTCGCCCCCGTAAGGTGCTTCGTTTAAATACATGGTAAGAATTTCTTCTTTTGAATATTTCTTTTCCACTTCATAGGCCAATATTGCTTCTTTAATTTTTCGAGAGAGTCGTCGTTCTGAAGTGAGAAGAACATTTTTGATAAGCTGCTGAGTTATGGTTGACCCTCCTTGAGGATTTCCCATGGCGCTAAAAATGAGTGCGCGCATAATTCCTAGTTCTGAAATGCCATCATGTTCATAAAACCGTTTATCTTCTATGGCCACAGTGGCTTGCAAAAGATCTTTGGGGAGATCTTCAAAATCTATGGGAATACGGTTTTTGTCTTGGTACAGTTCATAAATAACCTTGTCATTTCGATCATAGAATACGGTGGAGTTTTGACGCGTTTCTGAGAGTTTTCCTGGTTCAGGAAGATCACGACCATACCACGCAAACAGTCCCAATGCTCCTATATACCCAGTAATGATGAGTACAATAACACTTACTACCCCATAAAATATAAGATATTGTGTATTAATGCGTGGCAAAAAGAAAAAGGAACGTCTTCTTTGTGAGTGAAATTTTCTCTTACTTCTCGGAATATATGCCATGAAATCATTGTAGCATGAAGCAAAATATTCTTGCATACCCGCAAGCTATTCTATACAATAGAAACATGAAAAATGCTAAGCGCTTAGTAAAAAAAATCTTCAAACCAATATACTTTATCAAAGCTATTATTGCCATTGCGATCATTCTTCTAATTGCCACAAGCTTCCTACCGTTTTTCTTACAGTAAAAATAATCCTTTATCGGAATAAACTGGCATAAAATAGAAGAATTGGCGCCAATATCAATAGCGCTTTTATTCCAATAGAAACAGCCACACTAAATGACATAGCACAAACTTGAACAATTAATTTGTTTATATTTATATACAATGTCATATCTTATAGGTATCTTAAAATAACTAATCTAGAGTTATCAACTACTAGAAGAATTAATGATAAAGATATTTTCTATATATAGGCAAATCAATTTTTCAAAAGAAAATTTAATCTGTATTAATGACACTCCTCGACGAGAGAGCGTCGGGTATCTTGCGTCATCCCCGACTCGATCGGGGATCCAGTCTGGATTCCCGTTTTCACGGGAATGACAATCGTTCGACGAGAGAACATCGGAGAATTAATCCCTAAGAGGGATTAAATGGGCAAAACCAATACATAGATTCTTCGGTCGTCTCCGCCATCTGGCGGATCCTACTCAGAATGACAACATCCGATATAGTACAATTGTGATTATGCTCCTTGATACTCCTATAAACGAACTTCCACGCACAAGCGCCCGTACCATACAAAGGTTGCAAGCACTTGAAATACATACGTATTACGACCTCCTTCATTACTACCCATCTAGACATGATGATCGATCACTAGCCTCGCCAATAGGTTCAATACAAGCAGGTGAGAAGGTGACTATAAGTGGCACTATACAATCACTTAAAAACAACTTTACCAAACGGGGGTTTAAAATCCAAACGGCAAAACTTGCAGATGATTCTGGCAGTATAAATTTAGTATGGTATAACCAAATGTACCTGATGCGAACGCTTCAAGAGGGCATGAAACTGGCCGTGTACGGAGAAGTGGAGCAGTTTGGCAAAATAAAACAGATGAAGCCACAGGAATACGAAATAGTTTCGGATGAGGGAGAGCGAATCCATACGGGCCGACTGGTTCCCATATATGCGTTAACATATGGTATTTCAACAAAAACGATTCGAGAAAAGATCTTTTGGATTTTGCAAAATTTAAAAGAGGAGATAGATGGCAGTGAGTATTTACCAACTACTATTCTTAAATACGCAAAAATTATCGAAGAACCAGAAGCAATTCGATCTATACACTTTCCAAAAACGAGTGGTCATATGACTCAAGCATATAATCGTCTTGCGTTTGATGAACTTTTTATACGACTTCTTGCCTCACGAAAAGTAAAAGAACAATGGGATACTCAAGTGGTATCAAAAAAATTCAAGGTAACGTCTTTTGAAAGTGATATTAATACGTTTAAAAAAGGACTTCCTTTTAAGCTTACTGACGCACAGCAAAGAGTGATAGATGAAATAACCAAGGACCTACAAAGTAAGAAGCCTATGAACAGGTTTTTGCAGGGGGATGTAGGCTCGGGAAAAACAGTGGTGGCAGCTATTGCTGCATATATAGCTAAACTCAATGGCATGCAGACTCTTATAATGGCTCCAACTGAAATTCTAGCTCAGCAACACTATCAAACGCTTTCAGCATTATTTGATAAAACCGATGTAACTGTGGCTCTTCATACCAGATCTCATCGAACTCTTGTTGATTCAAAAGGTAAAAATGCTCACTATGACATTATTGTGGGAACACAAGCGCTCATAACCAAATCGATAGCTATGGATCATGTTGGATTGGTGGTCATAGACGAGCAGCACAGATTTGGGGTCAAACAGCGTGCTATGCTTAAAGAAAAAGGATCCAATCCCCATCTTCTCACCATGACTGCTACCCCCATACCTCGAACGGTGGCACTTACGCTTTATAGTGAGCTTGATCTTTCTACCATAGATGAAATGCCCAAAGGTCGAAAACTCATTAAGACCTATGTGATAAACAAAGAAAAACGAAACGATTGTTATGTCTGGATACAAAAGCAGATTCAAAAACATAAAGATCAGGTATATGTGGTGTACCCTCTCATAGATGAATCGGAATCTGAAACTATGAAAACCGTTAAAGCTGCTGCAAAAGAATTTGAGGAATTAACAAAGATATTTAAAACGGAATCGGTAGCGCTTCTTCATGGAAAAATTAAGTCAAAAGATAAAGAAACCATAATGGGTAAATTCAAAGATCAGACACACGATATTCTTGTGGCAACTTCAGTTGTCGAAGTTGGAGTCGATGTGCGAAATGCCACCATAATGCTCATAGAAGGAGCTGAACGATTTGGTCTGGCCCAGCTGCATCAACTGCGCGGTCGAGTGGGACGAGGAGATAAGCAATCGTATTGTTTTCTCTTTACATCTGATGGCAAAAAATCTCATTCGCGACTCAGTTATTTTGCTAAAACTCACAATGGTATGAAACTTTCAGAATTTGATTTGAAGATTCGAGGAGCTGGAAACATGTATGGCACTGAGCAACATGGCTATACCGACTTAAAACTGGCTGATATAACGAATGCAACTGAGGTACAGAGAGCCCAAGCAAGTGTAGACATGTTCATAAAAGAATATTCAATAACTCATGGTACTCATATAAAAAAGTTGTTGGATCAATATCAAACCAACCAAATAAGCAGAGATTAAATCAATTTCTTCTTGTTTTGTAAAGATACTCATGCTATCATACCTACATGGCACCTCTCCCAAAGCGAAAACATTCTCAAGCCCGCAAAGGCAAACGAGTGCTTCAGCGAAAACTTGAAACAGTAATACCACAATTGGTTCCTTGTAAAAATTGCGGAAAGAAAAAACTACCACAACACCTATGCAAAGCATGTGGTAAATAAGTATCAATATGGATCCTCGACATACTATTCGTTTGCACACCGTACAAAACTTGTTTGCAATTTCGTTTTCTCCAGACGAATCTAAAAAAGTACCTCCTTTTAAAAAAAACGGTCTCTATTTGGAGGTCCTCAAAAATGAATCAGAAGTAAATAAGCATATATCTAAACATGCGCCAAAATTTCCATTAGATCGGATTGCTCGCATTGATTTGTGTATTTTACAACTGGCGTTATATGAATTACTTATTCTCAAGAAGGATCCCACAAAAGTTATCATAAATGAAGCAATTGAACTAGCTAAAGAACTAGGAAATGATCGATCATTTGCATTTATAAATGCCGTGCTTGGATCAGTAGTTGACGAAATTGAATTAAAATGACACAATCACTAGGTAATCTGCAAGAAAGAATTCAGCTCACATTCAAAAATACTTCACTTCTTGAAAATGTATTTGTCCACCGATCTTACCTCAATGAAAATAAGACATTTGAACTTACCTCGAATGAAAAGTTAGAGTTTCTGGGTGATAGCGTATTATCGCTCGTTACTTCAATACACTTATTTAAAGCATATTCAGATTTACAAGAAGGGGATTATACCGATATAAAAGCGTCAATCGTGCGTACCGAGAGCTTGGCAGAGGCGGCCAGTGCACTCGATTTGGGATCCTACTTACTCCTTTCACATGGCGAACAAAAGGGAAATGGAAGAACGAAAGCCAATCTTCTTGCAGACACTTTTGAGGCCCTTATTGCCGCTATTTTTTTAGAGTTTGGCTTTGATAAAGCTTCATCATTTATTCACACGAACTTATTTAATAACCGTCTTGACTCCATAATCTCAAGTAAATTATATCTTTCACCCAAAAGCAGACTGCAAGAAAGGGCACAGGCCATTCATAAAGAACTTCCTGAATATAAACTCCTTGAATCAACTGGGCCTGAACATGATAAACAATTTAAAGTTGCAGTGCTGGTGAAAAATATAAAATTGGGCGAGGGAGAGGGTAGTTCAAAAAAGCAAGCAGAAGAGCAGGCCGCGCAAAATGCACTAGACGTTCTTATGTAATGATTGTATAATAGTTCTTCCCAATTGATTCTATTTACTATTTGTAATTTTTAACTAATATTTATTATACCCATGGCAGTAGCTTTACGACTCATGAGATTTGGAAAAAAGAAATTCCCTTTTTATCGAATTGTAGCGCTTGATAAAAGGAAAAAGCGTGATGGTTCCTATATAGAAAAGGTCGGTCAATATGACCCAATGATAAAAGAGAACACTATTAAAATAAATAAAACACGATTTGATTATTGGCAATCTCAAGGAGCACAAATATCGGAAGGATTAACGAGACTCCTTAAAAATAAGAAGAGCATTTCATATACTGAAGATAGTAAGTAATCATATCTCTTTCTCTATTTGATTAAGCAATAAAATATCTTCTTCTTGTAAAATAACGACCTCAGGTAATATAAAATCTGCTTTTGGAAGATGAATAAGATTAATGTCGAAACTAAAAGTCGATAGTTCAGTAAAACTGAGACTTACTGATTGGTTTGTCATGAGACGACCACTCCCATACACATACCGCTCCAATAAGTTCTGTATACTTTTCTCATCGCCTCCAACGGTCAGCGCTAATGATAATTTTTTCTCGGTGGTTTCTTGTAAATCTATGCTATATGATTGAATTACTGCTCCGGTTTCATTTTCTAATTGGTCAAGTGCTGCAATAATTTGAAAATAAGTCTCTTCAGAGGGAATCAGCGCATCCAATAATTCGTTATACTGTTCGATATTTTCTTGAACCAAATCTTTATTTCCTCTTACAAGATCCGCAGAAAGTTTGAGATCGACTATTTCTGTTTCAATAGTAACAACTTCTTGATATTTGTCATATATGGTAAATGATAAATAGACTATAAAAGAAAGCAGAATCAAATCCATGACTACATAGAGTGCAGTTGGGAGAAATAGTTTATCATGAACGATTTGCAGAAGTTTCTTTTTAAACATAAGGTTAGTAATTATGGCAATGGTACAAATGATCCCGAATATGCGAGGTCATAAGAACTGTTTTCACCGGCATCAATTTGAAATTCGTTAAGGGTAATAACAGTAAAATTCTCTAGAAAAGAAGGGTTCTCGGAATATTCTATAAATGCTATTGCATCTTCATACGTAGATACTTGTATGGTAAATTCTATTTTTTGAGTGTTGTCAATACTAAAATCAAGAATTTCACCCTTTGCCGGAGCTTTTGAGATAATGGTTTTAAGATGATTATAGTAGGTATAACTTCTTGCATCGTCTTTAAGTGTTTCTTTTAGCAACGAAAACTTCACTGCAAATCTTCGTAAATCTTGTACAAAGGGGGTATTAAGTACAATATATCTGTTGTAAGTGCTTTTTTTTTCAGAAAGTCGATCGGTACGTGAAGAAAAATAAAGAAATAATACACTTAACAGGATAATAATTACCAATTGAACAATAAATAGAGTGAGTGAATATACTCTCACATGACGTAAATAATCTACTAACTGTTTACTGGTTATGCGTTGTGAGAATAGGTCGATGCGCTTTTTCATCTTATATGTGTCGCTATAACTGGGATAAACGATGAAAGGATATTGGAAAAGGTTTGAGTAATGGTGTTAGGAACAAGAAGCGATGAAAGGGGAAGTGATTGGGTAGGTATGGAAACTTTATTTTGGACTGCTTCATGCAAGTACCCTACATGATTATCGTAATTAAAAAGATAGATATTATTAATACTCACATTATATTTTTCTTTCGTAAGAAGCAACGTTTTTTCAATTTCTGCCATAAACTCATTGATAATGGGGTAAATAACAGCATTTACGTTTACGCTCCCATTGGTTCCGAGACCAATAGTTTTTAAAGCTTCAACTGCCTTTGCATCATCTAAATTCATATTTACTTTGATATCGCGAAGTAACAGATCGTATCCAATTCGCACGGTTCTGGTAATTTGAAAATAAGGAAATGGGGGATTCATAACATACATTGAAGTTCCTCCGTACCCGAAGTTTACGATAAGTGTTGGAGATTTGATAAAGGTAAACATTTCAGATACCAATCGACCAACTGCACTTAGTTCATTTTCCAACGTAACTGGTTCTAAATTGGCCATCTCAAGGGTCAAGTGTACGTGATCTACAATCTTTTTTTGTGCTGCAATAAAAACGATAAGCAATTTCCCATTCGGGAGTTTTGCAATGGTTTCTAAGTCAATATATACATCTTGAATGGGAAGCGGTACAAATTCATCGGCTTGAATTCGTATGGAATTTACCAGTTCTTTTTCAGGTAAATCAGGCATCAGAAGAAGTTGCGAATACGTGAGGTCGTCTGGAAGAACTGCATGAACTTTCGTAGTCGGAATATTTAATTTGCTGTGAAGGAGAGATATTACTTTGGACTGCTCTTGAGCTGATTTTTCTACAAGATTCGTAAAGAAATTAGGAACGGTATTGTCATAACCCAAAGAATGGATATCTATTTTCCCTTTATTGACACTCAAATGAGCTAAGCGAGTAAATTGCTCACTGATATCTATTGAAAATGTACCTGCCATACTACAGATTAGCAAAATCTAGGGAAAATTGCACTAGCGCAATTTCACCCGTGTTTGATAATGAAGGGTAATAGTGCCTTCACGCGCAGTTGGAGTAGCATCTACAAATGTCACATCATAGGCAAACCCTACGAGGGGCCGTGTGAGAAGAGTTTTGCGGGAGCATTCTATGACAAAATTTGTAATCGAGACACGCCCATCATTGAGATTGGAAGTTATAGAGGGAAGAACAGTATTGTCATTAACAACCAGATTTCCATTCACTTGACTGAATTTAAACAGTTCATTATCTTCGTTAAAAAAATCCAAGGTGGTTCCTTGAGGGGAGGAAAAGGTATCTAGAGCATCATCACATATATTTGAGGAAGTGCTGTTATCAAATATTATTTCGGCATCTCGTGCAATTTTTTCTTTCATTACATTCATGATATAGTCTCCTTGGCGTTTGGTTTCGGTAATTCGATAAATGCGAAGCTGTTCAGATAAAATAACGTACGAAATACTCATGACGGCTGGCATAACCACTGAAATAACACCTATGACCATAAGCATTTCTATAAGGGTGAATCCTGAGTTTTTTATTCCCATACTGAATATCCTGTTTGAATTTGTTCTACATATTGAACCCCTTCTTCGACCCATGTTACCTGGACTGTTGCATTGACGCGTGTCGCGTTACTGAGAGCATCTTTGGTTAAAATAAGCTGTCTTTTATAGATAGCAGGAGTTAAGCCATTGCTCGTACAAACCCCAGAAGAGAGAAGTGCCATTGTTGTGTTTATTGTTTGGGGTTGATTAATGCAATAAGTTTTTCCACTAGTTGAAGCAAACGATTCAAAAACTACCCAATCTGCCTCACGTTCTCCATTAAGCCACTCTATAACTTCTTCTACATAATGAGTTGCTCTTAAGCGGTGTTCGTTTACTCGTACCGTTTTAATCATTTTAATAGTAAATCCAAGGGCTGCCGTAAGCACCATGCTCATAATGCCAATAAAGACAATAACTTCGATCATACTAAATCCAAATGATGTACGAGATGATGGTATTAACATGGAAATGTATCTGACATATTTATTGGTCCAAGTTGAGGAACCGTTATCGTAATACACTTATTTATGCGGGCACTTTTTATCTGAATAACACGGGTAATGGTATCGAGCGAGCCGTAAGGGTACGTAAAGGTCAGTTGCATGGGCGAAGGACTCAGACTATTGAATACAACATTGGTTAAAGAATGTTGATCGAGTGTTGTTGATGTAAGGTCACAGAGAATTCTTTCCTCAAAAGCACCGCTTGATTGTATAAACACAGAGTATCCAACAAAATTAGTACATCCTGGTAAAGAAGAAACGTCGCGAGCTACGGTCCGGTCTTTAGCTCTTTGGAGTATATTCATAAGCCCATCTGCTTCTTTATCAAGTTGTCGTTCTGCAACAGTAAAAGTGTATATCCTCGTACTTCCCGCAATAACGATCCCTATTATTCCAACAACTATAATAACCTCGATAAGGGTAAATCCTTTTTGTAAATAGTTCATATGAGTATTAATTGTACGTCCTGGGCCCAACTCTATGCACAACGCCTGATTCAAGAGTTATAGAAAGTTGGTAATTCAGGCAATACCTATTGGCGGTATTGTTACATCCTGCTGGCAAACGTGTATATCCATAGGGTGCAGCGGTTTTGGTAAGAGGATCTAAGGGAAGCTTTTCTAAATACTTTTCCGTTACAAGAATCGTCATAGTTGTAGGATAAAATCCTCCTGGTTGGTTTGTGTGATATTGTTGCAGGGCTGTTTGAAGTTCTTTTATATCTAATATACGTCTATTATCACGTGATCGCTTTTGAATAGATCCTAAAGATATCGAGCTGATAGATATTAATATACCAATAATTCCCACTACTGTTAAGATTTCTATGAGGGTAAATCCAAATTGAGTTTTTCGAACTGTATGCATATCTATACTGTACCATCAATCTGACTTAAGCTCCAATGATCTATAGCGAGTTGTGGATTTAAATTATTATTTCGAACAAGTCGTAGTATGTGAAGTGCCTGTTTACCAGATATAACCGATGACATATCACCACGGCGAATATGAGAACGGAGTGTAGCAATTACAGTGCACAGTGTTAAATCTATTTCTTCTTTTGTTTTGGGTCTACTTCCCACTTCCTCTGAAAGTGATTCTGAATACCTTTGAGGAATACTTGATATGAATGATTCATCTTGAATAATTTTTGCAACAGGTTGAGTCTGATCTATGATGCATCGAGATCGTATGGTAGGAAGGGCTGCATGGATATTTCGGGTAAGAATCAGAATGATATGTGAATCACCATATTCTTCAAGTACTTTAAGAAGGGCATTTTGCGCTTCTGCAGTGGCTGTATCAAATAGTTCAAACACTACAAGCATTTGTCTTCCGCCAGATTGTGACAGCATTTTTTTGAGCCACCGCACTTGATCTATGGTTATATGCGCTCCTTGAGGAGTAATGCGTACCGTACGTTCTGATTGAATGGCGTGACGCACGATTTGTTCTGAAATAATGCGCTCTACAGATTCGGTATCTGCAATCAAAACAATGGTAGGTATCATAGAGTGTGTATTGAATTTTATCTCAAATCCTTTATAGTGATAGTATGGGCATACCTCCAAAACGATTTCTCGATAAGCTTGTTGAAAAAAATATTATCGATCAATCGGTGGCTAACACCTATGAGATTGATTCTCTTAAAAAAGATATTTCTATAGATCAATATTTAATTCAGTATACTAATTTACCTTCAGAAAGTATATTGAAAACCAAGGCTGAATTACTCAATGTGCCCTATGTAGATATAAGTACTACCGCTATAGATCCTCAAGCTCTGAAATACATATCTCAATCGGTAGCCGCGCGCCATAGCATCATGCCCTATATGTTTGATACAGCACAAAACAGGATATATGTGGCAACTCCTGATCCATTAAATGTAAGCTTACAAGATTTTGTAGAAATGAAAGCAGGCATTAAAGCTACCCTTGCGCTTGCGCTCGAAGAAGATATTGCTAAAGTTCTGAGTACTGCCTATACCAAAAACCTATCCCCAGAAGTAGAAGAAGCAATTGCACAAGTTGCTTCTAAAGAAGTACCTGAAGATAAGAAAGAGGTTCAAAACCTTACCTCCTTAAGTAATGCTCCTATTGCAAAAATCGTCAACACCATATTGGAATTTGCCATGAAAAGTCGAGCGTCAGATGTGCATATAGAACCCAATGAGATGAAAACACGGATTCGATACCGTGTAGATGGTATTTTGCAAGAAAAACTGTCACTTCCCGCTAGTATTCATGAATCTTTGGTTTCTCGTATAAAAATTCTTTCCCAAATGAAAATCGATGAAAAACGCGTGCCCCAAGACGGAAGATTTAATTTTACAAGCGACAATGAAGAAATTGATCTTCGTGTATCGAGTCTTCCCACTGTATTTGGTGAGAAGGTCGTAATGCGTCTTCTTCGAAAAAGTGGGGGGATCCCATCCCTTGAACAGCTTGGCTTAAGTGGTCCACAACTTAAAAGGTTTCAAGAAGGTATCGATAAACCATACGGAATAGTATTGGTTACGGGACCTACTGGATCTGGAAAAACTACTACGCTCTATTCAGTGCTAAGTAAATTAAATACAAAATCAGTAAACATCATTACCCTAGAAGATCCGGTAGAGTATCAGGTTGATGGCATTAACCAAGTGCAGATAAATCAAAAGGCTGGACTTACCTTTGCTTCAGGACTCAAATCATTTTTACGACAAGATCCAAACATTATACTTGTCGGAGAAATTCGTGACAAAGAAACAACGGCACTTGCCATACAAGCAGCACTTACTGGTCACTTGGTATTTTCAACATTGCATACCAATGACGCTGCAACAGCTATTCCGCGCTTAACAGACCTTGGTGGCGAACCATTTCTCATTGCCTCAGTGATAAGCACCATAATTGCACAACGGATAGTTCGTAGAGTTTGTGAAGATTGTAAGACATTTTATACTCCTCCTATGGAGGTGCAACAAACCATACGAGAAAAGCTAGGACCTCTCCTTCCTAAACAATATCAAAACAATGAACCCATACAGCTTGCAAAAGGAGAAAAATGCGATGCTTGCAACGGATCAGGCTATAAGGGGCGAATTGGCATATATGAAATTCTCAATGCATCACACGCAATAAATGACCTAATATTAAAAGAGGCGCCTTCTCAAGACATTGAAAAACAAGCACGCAGTGAAGGCATGATGCTTATGATTGAGGACGGAATCTTAAAGGCGCTCCAGGGAATCACTACGCTGGAAGAAATATTGTCTAGTACCGATACTTCGTAACTTATGTCATAATGAAATACATTAACAAAACTATGAGCATAACACTAAACGATCTCCTAACCTATACAAAAGAAAAGAAAGCATCTGATTTGCATATCATCCCTGGGTATCCACCCACCATACGCGTACATGATGTATTACTTCCCGTTCAAGGAACCGTTCCATTAGAGGGACCTGCTATTAAAGAGCTGTTGAAAAGCATTTTATCTCCCAATCTTAAAGAAGAATTTGAACACAATAGAGAAGTAGATTTTGGATTTGAATGGGAGGAAGTTCGCTTCCGAGTAAACTATTATTATGTACGAGGAAGTCAAGCAGCTGCATTTCGTCTGATACCCAAGAAAATTCCAACTGTTGAAGAACTTAATTTACCATCAACCTTTCATAAATTCTCAAAACTGAATGATGGTTTAGTTCTTCTTACGGGGCCAACAGGTGAAGGTAAAACCACTACCATTGCAGCCATACTTAATGAAGTAAATTTGAATCAACCAAAGCATATTATTACGATTGAAGATCCGATTGAATTTGTGTATCCAAATGCAAAAAGTATCATTTCACAGCGTGAGTTACATAGTGATACCTTTTCATTTGGCAAGGCACTTCGATCGGTACTTCGTGAAGATCCGGACATTGTACTAGTTGGTGAAATGCGAGATCAGGAAACAATTCAAGCAGCGCTAACCATAGCAGAAACCGGTCACTTGGTATTTTCATCACTCCATACCAGTAGCGCACCAGAAGCCATAAATCGTATGATTGATGTATTCCCCGGTGACCAACAGAACCAAATTCGTGGTCAATTATCCTCGGTATTAAAATCCGTAGTGTATCAGCGACTTCTCCCCAATACTCAGAAAAATGGTCGGGTACCATGTTTAGAGATATTATTTAACACCCCTGCTGTTTCTGTGCTTATTCGAGAAGACAAAGCGTTTATGATAGACAATGTTCTTGAAACGGGTGAAGAACAAGAAATGATTCTGTTTGAAAAATACCTATCTCGCCTTTATAAACAAAATGCTATATCACGAGAAACAGCTTATAGCTATGCACTTCGTACCAAAGAGATTGAAAAGTTTATTGGATAATGTATGTTATTTGAATATAAAGCCCTTCAAAACGGACAAAAAATATCAGGCAAAATGGAGGCCGAGAGTGACAAAGAAGTTGCCGACTACTTGAAGGCAAATGGTTATTTTCCAATAGAAATCAAGGAAAAAAAAACTTCATCATTTGAGGGACTTACTTCACTTATTGATCGTGTGTCGGCACGTGATATTTCTTTTATGACCCGTCAGCTTTCTATCATGCTTGATGCAGGACTCACCCTTATAGAATCATTAGATATTATCTATAAACAGATTTCAAAACCACCGGTGAAAAAAATGCTGTCAGATATACAAAAAACCATCCGAGATGGAAAAACATTTTCACAATCGCTTCAGCCATTTCCTCGTCAATTTTCAAACTTTTATATTGCACTGGTAAAGTCTGGAGAAGCGTCTGGTAAGCTTGACGAAGTGCTGGAAAAACTTGCTGAGCATTTAGAGAAGCAACGTGTATTTAATCAAAAAATAAAAAATGCCCTTATTTACCCTACTACTATTGTCATAGTTATGATTGCTATGATATTTGTAATGTTTTCATTTGTCATGCCCAAACTCTTAGGCTTGTATGAGAATTTTAACATTGAACTTCCCGCATCTACGCAGGCAATTATGAAAGTATCAAATTTTTTTGAAACGTATTGGTTGTATATCCTCCTAGGAATGATTGGAGTAACATTTGGATTTATGAAATTTATCAAAACAGAACGAGGAAAAAAATTGAAAGACACATATATTGTTAAAATTCCTATGATCGGTACTATTATCAAAATGGCTGGACTGGTAGATTCGACAAGAACGCTTTCAATTCTCATGGCATCGGGTGTGCCACTTCTTGATGGGCTGAGCATTGTAACAGAAGTAAATGAGAATATCATATTTAAGCAAGCATTTGGGCGTGTTTCCAAGAAGGTAGAAAAAGGACTGTCGGTAGGCATCGCTATGTCCAATGAACCAATATTCCCTGAATCATTGGTGCAGATGGCGATAGTAGGAGAACAAACTGGACATTTAGATGAAACCCTGAGCAAAATATCTGAGTATTACCAATCTGAATCTGAAATGGCAGTAAAAGCGATGCTTAGTATGCTTGAACCGACCATACTTATTGTTCTTGGTATCAGTGTTGGATTTTTAGTAACATCTATTATTACTCCGATATTTACACTTACTAGTTCTTTACAATAAGAAAACCACGATCTCCTTGACAAATAGATATCGTTTCGTTTACTATGGATAGTATGCTGTTTGATAATTTAATTTATAAAAGCAAAATATGAAAAAACTTCTAGAAAAAGCTTTTACGCTTGTAGAGTTATTGATAGTTATAGGTATTATTGGAATACTTGCAGTAATACTTCTTGTCACATTGAATCCTGCCGAGGCCCAACGCAAGGCGCGTGATGCAAAACGCATCAAAGACGCAGGTACCTTGCAGGTCATTATGGAACAAGCCGTAGCAGACAATTTGATTAATGGTAGTATCGCTGCAGGCACTGCTGGCACTATTACAGGCCCTACTGGTGTAAATTCTGGAGCCAAGGTATCTGCCCGAAAAACACAAGATGTATGTACTAGCGCTAATTGGCTTGGATTTGATATTTGTGCTTATGCCAAAAGCACTCCCATGGACCCCCTCAATGGATATGAAGCAACGTTAGTGAATCTAACTACAGCTGGTACTCCTGAGTATCCTATATATAGGGTAAGAGTTGTGGGAATAGACTATGAAATTAATGTGCGACAAGAGTCTACGGGAAATGTAACAAGATTAACGGGCGATGGGGGAGATGCTGATAAATGGTTTGAAATTGCATCAGGTCCTTTTACATATCTTGACAACACTAAGGGCTACTAATTACATTAGCACTTCTTCATACTCAATATGATTAAATCAATATATGAAATATGCTTCAGCCGCCTTTACGTTTCTTGAGCTTATAATCGTTGTTGCAATTGTATGCGTATTATCTATAGTGGTACTTGTGTTCCTCAACCCAGAGGAAATTCAAAAAAAAACTCGCGATAGTAAACGCATTAAAGATGCTATGACGTTGCAAGGAATTTTAGAACAAGTTGAGCGATCTGAAATCAACGGCGATATCATCGAAAATGCACATGGTGTAAGTAGCGCACATGTTCCTATAGATACCGCCAGTTGTGATGATACCAATTGGCTTGGATTTGACATTTGCAAATTTACCGCCACTGCCCCCCTTGATCCCCTCAATGGAGAATTTGCTGATATGGTCAAAGGGGATAGTAAACGAATCGGCGTCATGTATTATCAAGTAAAAATTCAAGGGGGTGTTTACGAGATAAATGTTCGCCAGGAATCTATAACCAATGCGAGCAAGGTCACCAATGATGAAGGAGATAGCGATGAGTGGTTTGAGATTTTCTCTGGAGAGAATAATCTTTTTGACCAAAAGAATCCTTTTCACAGTAATGAATGACAGTACTTTATCTCGATATGTTTTATCTTTTGTTTTTATTTCTTATAGACTTCGTCATGGGTTCCGATATCAACAAAGTAGCCTATATTTTTATTTATGAGTCGATATACCATTCGTATTGATTTGGTAATCGATAAACTCCACATATTGTCTAAATTTCCAGAAAGTTTATGAAGTCTGAGCGATGGATGTTTAGGAAGAGAAATTTAGCTTTCATGTAATTGTTTGAAAAAATCTGATGCGTCAATAGCTTCGCTCATTTGTTTCATTGCTTGCTGTGTCTTCTTTTCAGTACTCTCAGACATGTGAAATAGTGGATATTCTAAGTCTTTTACCTCTTTAATAATCAAATATTTAACAAGTTGTGTCACAGGAATGCCGACTAACGTTGCTTTAGATGTCAAAAGTTCATTCAATTGTTCTGAAAGACTAATCTTTAGTTGTATTTGAGTAGTGTTCATATATATAAAAATTTATCACCCTTATATTATACTTATATAATACTTAATCTGTCAATAAAATGAACAACCCCGCAGCAAGCAGCGGGGTATCTGTCATTCCCGCGCCTGCCCGC
>JAQBTX010000076.1 GCA_027624795.1 bacterium
CTTGGTTTAACTGCAAAATACTTAAATTTACCATTCGGGCGCTTAGCAGTAAAAATATGATTGATGAAATCATCAACCTCTTGCTGCATTAATCTTGTCTGAACTGATCGTTTCATTTTTCCACCAGCCCCTTTTGATGTTCCCGCTATCCTGTTTGTAACATCCCAGATCTTACTTGCAGGCTTGCCGGTGGTGGGATCAATGAACTTAGTCAATCGTCCAAGATCGGAAATCTCATCAACAGCCGCCATAGGAGCGCCGTTACGAGGTTTTCTAAATAGATATTGCTGAATCGCGTGGTAATTAAGGGTGCTACCATACTCTCTTCTCAAAAAATTAAGTGCCTTCTTGTACTCCTTAATCATCTGCTTATCTAGCTCAGTATGTTTACCGCCAGGATGAGTATCAACATGCGCATATGGTGGTTTCATGTCCAAAGGATCCAAAGTCCTATAATCTCCCTCTGTATTAATCCAGTCTTCAAACTCCTTAATTCCCCAAAACCTTCTATTTTGGGGGGATGGAATGACGGTTAAATCGTCCTTGGCCGAAGCCTTGTTGTAAACAGTGTTTTTTACATAGTCCAGGTACCTTACAACGTAATGTCCCCTCAATGCAGGGTCAACTTTTGGATCCGCAATCCCTGCGGTAGGAGTTGGGGGAGTAGTAAGATTGTCTAGATCAATATTAACACCTTTATATTTATGATTGTCTAAGTGAGCTGTATAAAAACTAAATACACCAATCAATTTTGCAGCAACCTGATGAGACAATTTACTGAACTCAGACCAGGCAAACTCAATTTATATACTAAATATTCCAGATCTGCTCTAGAAGATGAATATCTTTCACTTATAGAACTGGATGATCTAATTGGATCTATCACCCTTGCCATGAACTCATCTCTGTCCCAAGTTTTCCCGGCTCTGCCCAATCTAGCATTTTCCGCAGAAATCTTATTATAAAGGCCTTTTAGACGATCATTGAAGTCTTGAAGTTCTTCCCGCCTAGCAGTTTCGACTTGAGCAAGGGTAGTACATCCCTTAATGCGTCTGCGAAGCCTCTGATATGCCTCATTTCTACTAGAATCTAAAATCATTGTGGCAAAATATTCAGGAACACTACCACTTATCAGATCTAGATTGATTCCATCCAATTGGCCATTACTAGTCTCCTGAGCAAGTGCTTTAAAGAAATAAGATACAAAATTCTCGGGAGCTGATTTCTCAATCAACTGCTTCCAATCATTAACAGTGTCATTTAATTCAAAATTATCATCAGCACCAAGTGCATCGATATATTCATTTGCAAAAGAAGCGCTCTTTAATAGGGTTCTTTCTTGTGCACCAACAATGCTGAAACTATCTGCTGTATTGTCATATTCTACCTCAAGTTCAAATCTATTTTTACCAATCAGTAGTGTAAGTTTCTTGTCCCCTGGTGTAGCATCCTTGATACTAAGGCGCCTTCCATTACTAAATACATGCAGAGCTTTAAACTCAGTTTGATTCATTATTTTTGGAAGAACAGCGATAGCTCCATCAAATTGTCTGCCAATACCTTGGTCAATATTAATTCTTACATTTGTACCCTCAACCTTGAATACCAGCCCTTTTCCATCTTCTCTTGGGGTTAACACACCAATTCTTTTCTGCCCATTTGCAACTCCAAACTCCGTAGCTGCAGGTAGTTGAATTTCAGTCTGCCACCGGCCATCAACATATCCTGGCTGAGTCAAAACCCTACCACCGGCATTTTGCAAAGGTGCCATAAGCTCGGCCATACGAGAGTCAACTGCTCTCATAGCTGTACTTGCTCGTGAAGCGGTATTTGGCCCACTCAGCGGAACTTCAGTGTATTTATTACCTGGATTCCTCTTATCTTTATAATCATTTCTTAGATATACTTTATAACTTTCACCATCCTTGACAAAAACTACGGGGAATCCTTTAAGAGTTCCTGAAAAATGGCCACTACCGAGAGCAGCTTCAACAATTTCCTCACCCTTAAATATATCCGACAAATGTTTTTCTGCTTCTTCAATACTTCTCTCAAAAATTGGAGTCTCGGCATCAGGAGTATTATAGGTCCTTGCAGCAAATAGTAGGTGTACCACTTTTGCAAATTTACGAGTTGGATCCTTAATTGCCTCTTCATATGGTATGTTATGATAATCAGAATTTTCATCCTGGTATAATGTTTCATTGTATATTGTTCTCAAAGCTTTTGCAGTGAGATATAGCTGTTTACCTACCCTTATGTACTCTCTCTGAGCTGCAGTAAATTTCTTATTACTCATTCCTACATTATCTTTAAGACCGTGTTCACCTAGACCCATTTCGAAAGCATACTCCTTAGATAAATTTGGGAATATGCCAGGAAAAGCACTTGGGTGTATGAAGTAATCGCCCTTCTTGTGAGCTTTAGATAGAAGTTTATCCATTGTGGTCAATTTCACCTCAGAACATCTAAATGCTATCTCATAATCAAAATCTTTATACTCGGGTTTGTTCTTTATATATTTATCCATTATTTCAAATGGAGTACCAGCAACTTCATAATCCCTATCCTTAAATCCGGACATTTTAAGAAGGTCATAACCCGCATTTTGCAAAAATCTATGACCGGCATAAGCCGCAACACCATACATCATCCATTTACGAATTTCACTGTCTTTTCCACCAGATAGTTTTTCGATAGACTTATATAAAGCATAAATACCGGCAGCATATAGGGCCATAGTTGGGTAATCTCTTTCTTGAACAGCCTTTTGCATTTTTG
>JAQBTX010000077.1 GCA_027624795.1 bacterium
TAAGTGCTAGGCCTGAAAGTACTACATCGAAAAATCGAATCAACATTACATCCTCTGATCGAGATATTTGCCAGTCTCTTTATGGGCAAAATCTGGCAATAAATCAAAAAATAATTTTATAATCTCTTGTTTATTCCAATTCCCATTAGATTGAAGCTCTTCAATATTTAATAGGAATTGATTTAGTTTATTTTCATCATAAAGTGGTTCATTTTTTATAACCCCGACACTCTTAAACTTATGCATATCGATATTTTCAGCATCAGTATAAAATTCTTCAAAATCTTTTTCGCCTGTCGTATCGCTTTTAAAAAAATAACAAGGCCACTGCCTATTATTAATTAATTCCATGGCAGAGTTTCTAGCCTCATCTTCGCTTTTACAATAATGAGGTTCATAACCTAAATCACTCAAGTATCTCTCAGCGATATCTGAGAATGTAATTAAATCTAGTTGCTCATTTAATTTTGGGAAAAAAATATCTCTGTTATCTCCAAGTAAGCCGGACATTAAACATAGCTCTCCAGATTCTTGAGGTGTTAGAAAATATCTTCTAACATCACTGGGAGCTGATAAGGGCTGTCTTTTGGAAACTCTCTGATTGAAACCATGAAGCAAAGAGCCGTCTGAAAAAGCAACATTTGCAAAACGAGCCATGGAAATAGACATTGTTTTACTTTCTCGCATTAAGAACATTTCCATGATTCGCTTACTTGCACCCATCATATTTACAGGGTTTGCAGCTTTATCGGTTGAAACACAAAAATATTTTTTTGCGCCTTGATCTCTAGCTAATTTAAATGTCTTGATTGTATTAAGAATATTTACAGAGAGCATGCGCATTAATGTAAAAGGATCTTTTTCACTTCTTACATGCTTTAATGCTGATAAATTAAAAACATAGTCATATGGACCTTCACTGCTAATAAGAGCCTCAAACTCAAGACTGCCACAGTCAATAGCAAATGTCTTAAAATCACCATCTATGTATCCAAGTGTGCTGCGAATATCTCTTACCAACTCAACCATATTATTTTCACTGATATCAACAACATGCAACTTTAAAGGTTCTCTTTTAAAGATCTCTTTAGTAACAGCTTGTCCTATAGAGCCAGCTCCACCGATTACAAGAAACCGGCCATTTTCAATCATAGAAATTAAGTCAAGATTTAATTGGGTTATATCCGAGGAGAAAAGAGGCTCCTTTCTTCCCAATAAACTCAGCATTTTCGATTCAGCACTCATTTATGGCCTCAATTAGCGCACTAGTAACTTGATCAACCTCCTGATCAGTCATAGTGGGAAATAACGGCAGAGTGAGTTGCCTGGTACAGATTTGTGCAGTAATTGGGGAATCGTCCTGTTCGAACTGACCTTTAAAAGCAGAGAAATCCCAGAAAGGTGGATAGTGAATACTTGACTGAATACCTTTCTCTTTTAAAGCCCCAATAATCAAAACTCGATCAGTTCCTTCGGGGAGTAAAATAGGAAGGATATGATATACAGATTCTGCATTGCTAGGGTGCTCTTTAAAAGGAATCATAACGGATGTTGCAGACAGGTTAGATCTATATCGTTGTGTTAATTCACCTCGTCTTAGGTTACCATCTGGTAATTTTTTTAGCTGAACAGATCCTATAGCAGCTCGCATCTCATCCATTCTGTAGTTTAAACCTGGTTGTGCAACATCGTATGTGATTGATCTGCCTTTATGCCTATCAAGTGTAAGGGTGGTCATTCCGTGGGACCTTATGTAGCCTAATTTCTTATGGAGCCCTGGGCACATTGTAGAGACCATGCCACCTTCACCGATAGATAAATTTTTATTACTAAAAAAAGAGAAACAACCAATGGCTCCAAATGTTCCACATTTTTTACCGTCAACAGAAGCTCCTGGAGCATGAGCAACATCTTCAATTAATGCAATTCCTTTATCATTGCAAAATTTACTTATTGCTAAAATATCTTTACAAGGATAGCCGGCATAATGAACAATAATTATTGCTTTTGTTTTGTTAGTTACTTTTTCTTTGATAGTCTCAAGTGACATATTCCAATCATCTAAATTACTTGCATCAGCCAATACTGGAGTTGCTCCAACTAACTTAACTACATTAATATCTGCAACAAAAGTTAGTGACGGAATAATTACTTCATCATCCTCCCCTACCTCTAAGGCTAAGAGTGCCATATGCAAGGCAGCTGTTCCATTTGAAACTGCTTTACAATAAACATCTTTACCAAGAAAAGAGCTAAATCCCTCTTCAAAATTGATAGTTTCCTCTCCCATAGAAAGCCATCCACCCGAAACAACGTCAGATACAGCTTTTACTTCTTGATCATCAAAATTTAGTTTAAATAATTGTATATTCCACATATTTTACTATTTCCATAGTACATATTACATATTAAAGATATCTAATCAATAAACAATGTATAGCGACAAAGTTTTCTTCCCTTTCGAACTTCTAAACCACTTTTCTTGAAGCCATGCTTCAAATAAAATTTATTAACTAATTCATTATTTTCAAAATCAGTAGTTAGGGTAATATTAGAGATCTCACGCTTTTGTGCATCCTCTATAAAAGCTTTTAACAAAATTGAGCCTATACCATTAGCTGCACTAATTACAGCTATGGATGACAGCTCAACTGTATCTTTATCAAGAAAAGAGTGAGGTGTTATAGAATTTGAATCAGATACTCGTTTTATATTCTCAAAAATTTTAAATACTAATTTTGGATTGGTAATTA
>JAQBTX010000078.1 GCA_027624795.1 bacterium
GACTTTGATCCAATTTTTATTGATGATATTGCCTCAAGAAATAAAAACACTAAATGGAAGCAGAATGCTATATGCAATGATTTTGTTAAACAGCCTCTTAAAAATAAGTTTGACGGGATATACAGCCTTGACGTTCTCGAACATATTAATAAAAACCAAGAGAAGAAATTTGTCTCTAATGTAGTTAAGTCAGTTTCTGATGACGGCGTCTTAATATTTGGTATGCCAACACTCGAGTCTCAAATATACGCTTCAGAACTAAGTAAAATAGGTCATGTGAACTGTAAGACAGCCCCTGATTTGAAAAAGCTTATGCTTAATTATTTTAATACAGTATTTATCTTTTCTATGAATGATGAGGTTGTTCATACCGGTTTTCATAAGATGGCACATTATATTTTCGCTGTTTGTAGTAACAAAAAAAATATATGAAGAAAAATACCTTTCTCCAAAGACCGTATTTTAGCGTTTATTCAGACACAAAAGAAATACATGGAAAAATAAAGCATTATGAGGTTATTAATTTTGGGCCAAGAGTGGGGGCAATTCTAATACATAAAAATAAAATTTTACTTGTAAAGCAATACAGGTATCTAATTGATAGATGCTCCATGGAGATTCCTGGTGGAAGTGTTAATGATAATGAAAGTATAATAGAAGCTGTTGAAAGGGAAGTTATGGAAGAAACTGGTTGCTCATATTCAAAATTAAGGCATTTAATAGACTATTACCCCGGATTAGATAATGTTGACAATAAAACAAGCATCTACTTTAGGGTATTGACTGATTTAGATAACTTGCCCTTACATTTTTCTAATGATGAGATTGAATCACTTCAATGGCTTTCGTTGCCAGAATGTATTGAACTAATTAAATCTGGAGAGATACTTGATGCCATGACTTCCTTGGCTATCCTAGCTTACTCCAAGTACGAGTTACAATCATGAAAAAAGACTTCATAATAAACTTATATACGCAGCTTTACTTTATTAGGCGAGCCGAAGAGGTTATGGCAGATGAGTATAGAGTTGGGACAATGAAGACCCCAACTCACTTTGGTATTGGTCAGGAAGCATGTGCTGTTGGTGTATGCAGCGCGCTCAACAATTCTGATGTAGTTTATACCCACCATAGAAGTCACACGCATTATTTGGCAAAAGGAGGTAGTCTTTTCAGATTAATTGCAGAGCTATTTGGTAGAGTTGATGGTTGCTCTATGGGTAGGGGCGGCTCGGTACATATTATAGATAAGAAAAAAAATTTTTTTGGGTCATCACCAATTCTTGGCCATTCTTCAGCACTCTCAGTTGGTGCAGCACTTGCTTTCAAGTTAAAAAAATCTAAAAAAATTGCAGCGTCATTTTTTGGTGAGGGATCATTTGACGAGGGAAGCGTCTGGGAAAGTTTAAATTACGCCGCCACTAATAACTTACCTACTCTTTTTGTCTGTGAAAATAATTTATATGCAACAGAGACCCCGTTAGACGTTAGAACATCACCAAGAACCACATTTATAAAGAAGGTTGAATCATTTGCCATAAAAGTTTTTGATTGCGACGGTAATGACGTTCTAGATGTATACAAATCGACATTAAAAGCAATAAAATATATGCAGAAAACCTCCTTTCCGGCATTGATTCATGCTCGAACTTATCGTTGGAGAGAGCATGTAGGGCCATTATGGGATTATGAGGTTAATAGAACTTATCGAGATAAAAGTGAGCTTGATAGCTGGATAAAAAAATGCCCAGTAAAAAGAATGGAAAGATATATTATCAACAATAAAGTTCTAAATAAGAACGATTTACTAAAAATACAAGACAGGGTTAATAAGTCTATATTGAAGGACCTTGAAAAAGCCAGGAAATCACCCTGGCCTAGCCCGGCCGATCTTTTTTTGAATACCAGGGAGGTGTAAATTGAAATATAAAGAAGCTATTTCTGATGCCTTTATGTACGAGATGGCACGAAATAAAAATATAATTATTACTGGCATAGCGGTTGACTACCCCTCAGGAATATTTGGCTCATTAACAAAAGTCTATAAAAAATTTGGGGCTAAAAGAGTTTTTGATGCCCCCGCCATGGAAAATGCAATTACAGGCATTGCAATTGGTGCAGCTTCTCAGGGACTAAGGCCTGTTTTAGTTCACCCTAGAGTAGATTTTATGTTTCTCTCCTTTGACATGCTTATTCAGTTAGCAGCAAAATGGAGATATATGTTTGGTGGAAATGGCGGTGATGTCCCTATTGTTATAAGAGCAATAATTGGTCGTGGATGGGGTCAGGGCTCTACACATTCGCAGTCAATTCAATCAATGCTTGCACATATACCTGGGTTGAATGTTGTGATGCCTACCTTCCCATCTGACGTCAAGGGCTTAATTATTGCAGCATTAAGAAGCAGAGACCCTACGATAATTCTAGAGTATAGATCTCTTTATGACATAGAGGGACCAGCCCCATCTAACGAGCCAATCGAATTTGGTAAAGCACGTGTGATAAAAAAAGGCATTGACATTACCCTGGTTACCACATCGTTTATGACAATTGAAGCAATGGATGCTGAAAAAATTCTTAAAAAAGAAGGTATTTCCGTCGAGTTAATTGATTTAAGATCCATTAGACCTCTTGATGAAAAAACTATACTTAAATCAATAAAAAAAACTGGCCGCTTAATTTCGGTTGATACTAGTTGGGAGCTTTGTGGGGTGGCAAGTGAAGTATTGGCTCTTGCATCAGAAAAAG
>JAQBTX010000079.1 GCA_027624795.1 bacterium
AGATGAGGCAAAATATTAACTCCTTCAAATATCGCGTCTTCTCCTGTTTGTTGAATCTTGTGAATTTTTACTCATTTCTTCTCTCAAATCATCTATATCAATATGGAGACTGTTGGTTTTTTGTGCTACACGCTCTGCCAAATAGCTTTTTCCTGCCGTTGGAATCCCGCTAATAAATAAGTATTTCATAGAAATAAATTGTTAAAAATATGTCGGACAACCTTTGTTATACGCCCCGACGACTGAAAGGAGGAGAGCGCAGCGTGGCACGAAGCGTAGCGGAGTGAGTTCAAAAAATATTTTTCAATCGGTTTCATTTTGATAGGCTTTATCATAAAGAAATAAATTTGTTTTCCGTTTTGGGCGAAGGGCAGAGGGGATTAAGGGGTGAATGCCCGTAGCCCAATATCATTATTTATTTGTCTTTTCGACAAATGCTTGCAATGTTTTTCTTCCATCGTTCAATATCATTTCGTAATGGAAGGGCATAACTGATTCAAAATTGTACTTCAATAACCCATTACAACTTTGGATTCTTTTAGGAATATCGTCATACCTGTGATTTCCCACTCGAAAGTCTCTTACTTTACCGGTTGGAGTTCCTCCAAATGTATCACCAGTAAATAGTGTGTTTGTAGATTTCTCAAGCAAACAAACACTGCCTGGAGAATGTCCAGGTGTATGAATCACTACTATGTCATCATCCAAATGCGGTGTTGTTGTGAATAAAATATCTGGTTTCATCATCAGCCATTCATGATCGGCATCTTTTTTATGTAAGCATACTTGCATTCCAAGTTTTTTCTGCCAAGTTTTTCCATCTTTTATGCCACAAGCGCCATGACTAAGAATTGCAAAAACAGGTTTCTGTTTCTCTGCTAAATATTTCTCAGCTTCTATTGAGTAATTAGGCAAATCAAAAAGTACAGTTTTATCATCAAGATTGATAAGATACACGCCAACACTCTCGCCGTAAAAATATTGGTCATTAAATCTCTCCACCCTTTGATTTATTTTGGTTGTAATCATTTTATCAATCCAATAAGTTCACTAACTAAACGATGACAGCGTTGTTTTATATCATCATTGACTAAAACATATTTATCCGGAGATTCAGAATAATCATCTCCACAGGTACCCACTTGGGTTTGAGCCGTATAGCCAACTAAAGTATTTACGACTTGTCTGAGGTGAGGGTGTTCAACATGGCTGGCTCGCGATCCTCCTGCATTACCTACCAATCCAATCCATTTATCTCTTAATGCATCCCAACGCAAGTTGTCTAAAGCATTCTTAAGAACTCCGGAATATGAACCATGATAAAGTGGGCTTCCCAGAATTATAATTTGGGATTTTTCGACTTCTTCGACAAATTCTCTTACTACTCTATCTGGGTGTTGAGTCGGATCTTTGTGATATTCAGGCAGAATTATCGGTAGTGGCTTTGTTTTTAAATCCCAAAACAAAACTTCACTGCTCTCTTTTAAGAATAACTCTTCAACATAATGTAATAAAGCATTTGTATGCGACTTCTTGGAAACACTTCCGCAAATTAATAAGACTTTCATAAAAATAATAAAATGGGTTTATTAAAAAAGCTTTCGGAGCGTAGCGGCGGAATATCTTGTTTCCCCCTATAAAATAAGAAAATAAATTTATTCATCTTCGTAAGCTTATCAAAATTTCCATAAGTGTAAAGAAAAATATTTTTTGAATTGCGTATAACGTTCCAGAATATGCGATGTTTGACAGCGGTATAATATGCCCGAAGGGCGACCGCTGGCAAATATGGGTGCAGTGAGGAGGAGGTACGACGACGAACGGAACCGCATATTCTGTGTTGTGTGATGTGCTAAATTTGTCTTTCCTTATTGTTTGAATACTCTTGTTGCGCTTGCTTGCGCCGTTGGCATAATGAGTATGTATTCAAGGTTTACACTTTTGGGTCTAGAGAGGGCAAAAACAATCGTGTCTGCGATATCTTGTGCGTATAGAGGAGTATAGCCTTTGTATACGGAGTCAGCTATTGATTTATCACCCTTGAAGCGCACTTCAGAAAACTCAGTATCTACAGCTCCAGGAGCAATATCAGTGACCCGAACACCTGTTTCAAGTAGATCGATTCGAAGTGATTTACTTATCATTTTTACAAATGCTTTTGAACCGCAGTAAACCGAGCCTCCTTCGTAGGCTTCAATTCCTGCGACTGAACTGATATTAACGATGTGGCCTTTTGTACGTTTCAAATGAGGAATTGCAAGTTGCGCCACTCTAGTGAAAGCTTTGACGTTAATGTCAATCATCCGATTAAAGTCATCCCAGTCATAATCTTCGAAGGAGGCTTTTCCTAATGCAAGACCAGCGTTATTGATAAGTATATCAATGGATTTATCCTCAATTTGTGTGAAAAAGTCTTCAATGTTTTTGATCTCACTGAGATCTACTTGATAAATCAATACTTCAACTGAGTGCGCTTCTTCGAGTTCTGATTTGATTTGTTCAAGTTTATCCTTTCTGCGAGCTAACAGTATTAGGTTTTTGCCTTCTTTCGCCAAAGTAGTAGCGCAAGCGCGACCTATTCCTGAGCTGGCTCCTGTGATTATTGTATACGTAGTATCTTTCATATTTGTTGTATTCAAACAATTATAAATGTAGACAAATTTAGCATTTCACACAACACCCATCTTTACGCAACTATACTTTAATTACTAGAAAAAATCTATATTTATATTATACTTTTTTTT
>JAQBTX010000023.1 GCA_027624795.1 bacterium
TTTAAACCTTCACCTAGATTAGGTTTGGTTCGACTAAAGCTATAAACAACAAAATCTTTCCACTCCTTGACGTTTTTCTCTTCAAAAACGGGTTTTTCCCGTTTTTCTAAACGCAAAAGTACAATGTCTATCTTGGGGACAGGGCGAAAATCGCTATGATTGAAACGGTGAACTATTGAAGGTTTGAAGAGATTTTTGACAAATAGAGACTTTAGACTCTCTTTAACTTGCGGTCGGCCGAGGTAGTTTTGAGCTGCCTGCTTTTGCGTGAAGAGAAAGATATCATCTGCTAGATTTTGTTGTTCGGTCAATAATCGAACTATGTCAGCAGTAAGGTTAAATGGAATGTTGGAAAACACTTTGTAACTTTGTCGGTCAGGAAACTTGAAATCTAAAATGTCTGTATTGAGTATTTTTACATTTGACTTCGCCTCGAAGTCATCAAGTAATTTTCTATACAATTTTTGGTCTTTTTCGACAGCAATTACTTCCTTACAATACTTGTTAAGTACTTTGGTTATCTCGCCGTGACCTGCGCCGATCTCAATAACTAAATCGTTGGAGTCGATACCTGAATTTTTGATTAAGATATCAACTATTTTGTGGTCTTGGATAAAATTTTGTGAATGCCCTATTTTCCTCATAAAATGACTGGGATAAATGATGTTTTTAGATATTTCACATAACTGGTTATTATACGATAAGTTTTCATAATTTTAACCATAATTTGCATATTTTACGAAATAATGATAAATTTAAATCATATAAAAACTACGTAAATATTAATACTTTTTAAGGAATTATGCAAACAGAACTTCAGAAAACAGAGCGTGAATTGAAAATTAAGAATTATAGCCCCAAAACTTTAAAAAGTTATCTTTATGGTTTGCGAGAATACTTTTCATTCAAGGAGAAAGACTATAATTCGCTTGACCAAGAAAACATTAGAAACTTTTTGCTTTATTGTGAACAAAAACACATCTCGCCTCAAAGTAGAAATTTGTTTTTAAACGCGATCAAGTTCTACTACCGAAATGTTACAAAAAGTCTACAGAAAATTCAGGTTCCGTCTGCTAAAATACCAAAAAGTTTACCGGTTGTATTATCACGAACTGAAATAAGAAAAATTATTGAATCTTTGAATAATCCAAAACATAAGCTTCTTTTATCAATTGCTTATGGAGCAGGTTTGCGAGTTAGCGAAGTTGTGGCCTTGAAAGTGCAGGATATGGATCTTGCTGAACTGACTATCCACATCAAACAGGCAAAAGGTCAAAAAGACAGAATTAGTGTAGTACCTGAGAGTATATCGGATGAATTAAAGAATTTACTTGCTGGAAAAGCAAATAATGACTTTGTCTTTGGAAGCGAGCGCGGAGGAAAATTAACCACAAGAACAGCACAAAAAGTTTTTGAAAATGCTTTAAGAGATTCGGGCGTAAAAAAACACGCTACTTTTCATTCTCTCAGACACTCTTTTGCAACACATTTGCTTGAAAATGGCACAGATGTGCGTTATGTTCAGTAGCTTTTAGGACATGCAAACATTAGAACTACACAAATTTATACCCAAGTTACAAATCCAAAACTGAAGAATATTAAAAGCCCCTTGTAATTGTCTTGGTGCCCGGGAGAGGACTTGAACCTCCACATCTTGCGATACAGCCTCCTCAAGACTGCGCGTCTGCCAATTCCGCCACCCGGGCAATAGATTCCTTAACCAACTTTCTTCCTGCTCCTCCCTTTAGATATTTTTCATGCGATCTTGCTAATTTACTATCAGTAAACTCTTTTTCGTAAACTAACTTCCAAGGACCTTTGAACCTTGTCCAATTACTCCTATTTCCATTATGTTGCCCAATTCTTCTTTCTAAGTTACTTGTCATTCCAACATAAATATTACTCTGTTTGTTTACAATAGCATAAACCGTCCACATTCCCATATTGTAACATTCAAGCGCGTCCCACAAAGTGGGATAAATCTGCCAGCTTGCCCCGCTCTGCGGGGTTCCGCCTCGCGAAGCGAGGTAAACCACCCGGGCACGTTAGAAGCTTGATTATATCAAATACTCCATTTAACCGCTACACTCACTTTCTCATTATGGTATAACGATGCGGATAGTATAAAAAGAATGCGGGCATATCGTCAACCAATACTTTTTGAAAGTCATCATAAATTTGTTTTCGACTTTCTGTTGTATAAGTATTTCTTCCATCTTCAAGAAGCTTATCTATACGAACATTATTGTAAGATGTTATGTTTCCTGATTTTTGTGTTGAGTGCCAAAAAAAGTACTGGTCAGGGTCTTTGGAGAGCGACATTTCTGCAAGAAACAGTTGAAAGGTATTTGGTATAGATCCTGAGATCACTTCTATTCCAACATCCAGTCCTACACCTTGTAGATCTTCTTTAATATCACCCGCTAAAGCGAGCTGATCATAATAAGTGCTTATGGTAAGCTTTGCTGAATCAGACGCTTCGGAAACATTTTTTAGTATTTGACCAGATACACTTGGGTTATAGGTATATCGTTTTATAAGCGGATTATGTGCCCACGACTGTGGAGATATAGGGCTATATGCATCAGTGCCATAGGAACTGAATTTAGATTTATCAATTGACTCTGCTATTGCACGTCGAATATCTTTATCTTCTCCCATGAGCGGATCATTAAAATTAAAAAACAACGCGATTACCCGTGAATAATCATTGTCTGTCACAATTTCAGTATTATTCCACGATTGAAATACTTCAGCAATGCTTGACCTAGTGGTAGACATTTGGCTAATCTCTCCAAGCTTATAGGCTTGAACCAATTTAGTATCATTATCATAAAATTTATAAATAATGACGGGGAGACCTGCTTGATTTGGGTTAAGTTGCAAAGTGGTAATATGACCCGCTTTGGTTTTAACTCGTCCAACCTTATAAACTCCAGCAACACCTACCAAAGGGTACTTCACAATAGGTTTTGTTAAAAAGTTTGGAAATATGGCAAGTGGTTTTTTCAGTTTAAATCTCAACAAATACTCATTATCTGCAATTACTTCAACATCTTTAAAGGTATAGTTTATATCTGAAGCAACAAACGGTTTTCCATCATTCCAAACTAAGTCCTTTTTAATATGAAATATATATTGGCTTCCCCCTTCAAGTGGTTCCCATGAATCGGCTAGGAGGGGTATAAGTTCACCAGAATCACTGATATGGAGCAAGCTATTTGAAAATTGAGACACAACTTCCTCTGGTAAATTATCAATAGTATATTTTCCTGCGATACCAATAACTACTTTTTTACTCGTAAGAAGATCTATGACATAAGGGGTAAATGAGATGATAGATATGACTGCAAGCAAGCTACATAGAAAGCTAATGATGAGTAGCTGAAGGTTTTTCTTTATGAATGCAAGAAAAACCCAATAAATGTATCGTACTTTGAGAATAAGGGAACCCATAAGTAAATAAATTATACTGTATGCAATGGCTCAATGTCATCCTCGCGAAGGCGGGGATCCATGTATTGGTATCCTGGATTCCCAATCAAGTTGGGAATGACAGTATTTTACTGTATAAAGAAGTTAGCTACCGATACAAGAAAAAACAGAATGACAAGCACATACGTAGCTTGCAATGTTACTTTCTCTACTCCTCTTCTGGTAGTATATGCTCCTCCTCCACCCCATGCACTACCCAAGCCTGAGCCTTTTCCCTGGATGAGTATAAGTACAACAAGCGCTATAGAAAGGATGATATTGAGAATGAGTAATACGTTTTGCATAAATCAAATTATATCATGTTCTTGGTGCGTAGGTACACGTGGTACTTTTTGGCAAATCGGTGAGATTCATCTCGGAGTGCTTGAACTAATCGAAATCCTATATTATCTTTTGGTGGTCTGACACTCAGTAAATCCTTAGTTCCCAGTATGATTCGGTCAGGTCGTTTTGCTATGCCAATGAGTGGTATGGATACGTTCATAGTGGCAAAAATTTGTAGCACTTTTCGAACTTGAGGCTTTCCTCCATCAACGATTACTAAATTGGGTTTTTCCCAATTACGTTTGAACCGTCGCTCCATAACTTCTCCAAACATATCAAAGTCTGAATTATGCTTATCATCAAGTTTGAATCGTTTATATTCCTTTTTATCACTTAAACCATCAGTAAACACTACCATTGAAGCTGTGTTGTTTTTAAAAGACAGAGTGCTCATATCGTAACACTCTATACGATGCAGATCTTCTAAATCAATATATCGTTCTAACAGTTTTTTCAACTCTTTACTCCGTCGTTCTGCGGTATTATATTCCTCAAGAGTGTCACTATCAAAGCGTTTACGGAGTATAAACGCTTCAAGCTTTAAATATCGATTTCTATAAATAAGTGCCTCTTCATATTCAAGTTTTTCTTTATGCTTATCTATTGCATCCAAGAGCATTTTTAGTACGGTGTCTGATTTTCCCTCAAGAACATTTTTGACGTTTCGTATTTGTGACTTATATTGTTTGGTAAGCAGATTTTGCTGAGATGTATCGGTAGTTCGATTGATTATATTGGGACATGGATCACACAGACCAATTTTAGAATAAAAACATCGTTGTTTTGAAACAGTTGTCTGCATACAAAAAGGAAACACTCTACGAATTTCTTTAAGAATTCGAAGTGTTACTTGTTTTGATGAGAATGGACCGTAATAATACGCTTTGGTGCTTTTTTCTTCATGCGTGACAGATATTTTTGGATAAACCTCTTTAGTAATTTTTATATATAAATAACTTTTGTCATCACGCCACCGTACATTATATTTTGGTCGGTGGGTACGAATCATGCGTGATTCAAGCATCAATGCCTTAAATTCAGAATCAGTTATGATCCATTGAATATGATCAGAACCGTTTACATATGCATAAGCTTTAGAAGTTACTTGTTTAGCGCTTTCAAAATGAGATTTAAGTCGAGCGCGTATGTTTACCGATTTTCCTATATAAAGGGGCGTTTTGCCCTTATAGAATAGGTAGACTCCAGCGGTAGTAGGGGCTTTACTGAGTGATGCAAGATCGGTAGGTATTGTATTCAGTTGCGCGGTCATTTCAAATGAGATGTTAGATAAGAAGCGGTATATGATTCTTTCACCTTCAGTATACCCTGTATTGGACCTTGGTACACTAAACTACCACCTTCTTCTCCGCCGTTAGGGCCTAGGTCTACGATCCATTGTGCATTTTTTATGACATCTAAGTTATGTTCTATAACAACCACGGTGTTTCCCATTTCAACAAGTTCGTGAAGTGCATCGAGAAGTTTTTGGACATCGGCAAAATGAAGACCTGTGGTTGGCTCATCGAGAATATATAAGGTATGACCTCGAGTTGCATGTGAAAGTTCATCGGCAAGTTTTATACGCTGAGCTTCACCACCAGAAAAGGTTGGTGCAGGTTGGCCAAGTTCTATATAACCGAGTCCTACTTTTTGCAAAAAAAGGAGTTTATGGTAAATAGGTAAATGATTTCGGAAAAACTCAGCAGCTTCGTCAACCGTAAGGTGTAACACTTCATAGATCGTTTTTCCTTTGTATTTAACTTCCAATGTTTCTCTGTTGTACCGCTTTCCTTCACAAACATCGCAGGTGATGTATACATCAGATAAAAATTGCATTTCGATTTTTATTACCCCCGCTCCTTGACACTTTTCACACCGTCCTCCTTTTACGTTAAACGAAAAGCGACCCTTTTTGTATCCTTGTGCCCGTGCTTCGGTAGTAGCTGCAAAAATATCGCGAATATGATCAAACATGCCTACATACGTTGCAGGATTAGAACGGGGAGTTCTTCCTATAGGTGATTGATCTACCAAGTACACCCGGTCAATATTTTGAAATCCTTCAAGGCGTTTATAATCACCAATAAATTCATTCCAATGATTATTTACTTGAAGCTTAAGCGCGGGGTAAAGTGTTTCGGTGATAAGAGTTGATTTTCCGCTTCCCGATACTCCGGTAATTGCTATGAGGTTATGAAGTGGCAACCGAAGATCAATATTTTTTAGGTTGAATTGGCTCGCTTGAGTAAGGACAATTTCTCCTTTTGTATCTATGAGTTCTCGTTTACTAGTAGCTATAGTTTTTCTGCTCGATAAATAGGCTCCGGTTATAGATTTTTTAGATTTTTTCATTTCTGAAACTGAACCAGTGAATATTACATGACCTCCATGAATTCCCGCTTTGGGTCCCAATTCAATAATATGTTCAGCGCTTTCTATTGTTTCTTGATCGTGTTCAACGACAATAAGAGTATTTCCTAAGTTTTTTAAATTGTGAAGTGTTTGAATGAGCGCAGATACATCTTTGGGGTGAAGTCCTACCGATGGTTCATCGAGCACATAGAGTACTCCCGTAAGTCCCGTGCCTATTTGTGAAGCCAAACGAATACGTTGCAGCTCTCCACCAGAAAGAGTTCGCGCTGAACGAGAAATAGTCAAGTAAGACAAGCCTACATTTACCAAAAATGTCAATCGAGAAATGATCTCCTTAAGAACTGGTTTGGCAATTGCTTGTTCATATTGATCTAGAATTAATCCTTTTCCCTTTTGTGCTTGTTCAAAGTATTCTATAACTTGAACTATACTCCAGTCAGTCATGTCAGTAATATTATGACCGCCTATGGTAATTGCCAGTACTTCTCTTTTTAAGCGCTTTCCTTTACAATCTGAACACTGCTCTTCTCGCATGTATTTGTGAATTTCTCCGTTTTTTCCCTCAGATTCAAAATATCGCTTTTGCATATCTAAGACAAGCCCATGCCATACTTCTTCTATAGACGTTGCTCTGCCAAACCGATTGGTTCCATCTACCGTATAAGTAGCTCCATTTCCGTATAACAGTATTTTTTGCTCTTTTTCGGTTAGTGCACTTATGGGTTTATCCATATCTATTTTTTCTTGTTCAGCCACTGTTTTTATAAGCCGCATATACCAGGTACTTTGAAAGTAAAACTTGGGATATGGTTGCATACCACCTTCATTCATACTCAGATTTGGATTCAAAAGAAGATCAGAATCTATACGATACACAGTACCAAGACCTCTACATTCAGAACACGCACCAAGTGGTGAGTTGAATGAAAACATGCGTGGCTCAATCTCTGGTAATGATAAATTACAATTTGGACAAGAGAATTTTTCAGAAAATAAATGTTCTTCTTCACTAACCTTTAGTATTACCAATCCATCAGATAAATTGGTGCTCTGCTCTACTGCATTCGTCAATCGTGAGCGTAGATTCCCCATAAACACATCGCTTTTTATATCTTGCCAACTTGCAGAAATAGCATCGATATAAACTTCTATGGTGTGCTTATTTGCTTTAATAAGTGGGATATCATCTTCAAGCATCATCTCTTTTTTATCAATACGCAGTTTATTAAATCCCTTACTTCGAAGATTATTCATAAGATCTATAAACTCACCTTTTCGTTGCCGTACAACTGGAGAAAGAATATAAATAGGATAGGGTTTGAGTTTGTTGTTTTTGAAAAACTTGCTTGTAGTTTCAATCATTTTCTCTACAATCTCATCTACGCTAAGCTTTCGGATTTCTATATTACAGTTGGGGCAATGTGGGTGGCCAATGCGGGCAAAAAGGACACGTAAATAGTCATATACTTCAGTTATGGTTCCCACAGTAGATCGTGGGTTATGAGTTACCGTTTTTTGATCAATAGATATAGAAGGAGACAACCCTTCAATCAAGTCTACGTCGGGTTTACTCATGATTCCCAGAAATTGTCTTGCATAGGCCGATAACGATTCCACATATCTGCGTTGACCTTCAGCGTATATAGTGTCAAAAGCCAAAGAAGATTTTCCACTTCCAGACACACCAGTAAACACCACAAATTTATTCTTGGGTATTTCAATATCTATATTTTGCAGGTTGTGCTCGCGGGCTCCTTTAACTGTTATGGTATTTATCACAGTGGATAAGTGTACTATGATTGCTCTGAAGATGCAAGGCGCCCAATATGGGTAACAGTTCACTCTTCTTGACACACATGTCATTGCGAGTTCCGATGAAATCGGAACGTGGCAATCTCACTGATAATAAATCGCATACTTACATATGAAGAAATTATTTTGTAAAGTATAGTATGTCAAAATACTACTGTATTTACATAATAACTAATACTACTGATACTGTTTTATATACAGGCGTTACCGGAAATCTTATTGGAAGAATATACCATCATAGAAATAAATCAGCTTCATCTTTTAGTAGTAAATACAATCTTAACAAATTAGTTTATTATGAAATATTTGAAGATGTCACTTTGGCAATCAAAAGAGAGAAGCAAATCAAAGCTAGTAATAGAAAAAAGAAGATTGAACTAATAACTAAGTTTAATAATGATTGGAAAGATTTATATAGTTCACTATTCTAAATGAGAGAGATTGCCACGGGATTTGTAAGAACTGACAAATCCCTCGCAATGACATAGAATTGAGATTGCTTCGTCGTTGCCACTCCTCGGGAATGACAGATTGAAGAGCGCTATTATTCCTAACCCAAATCTTTTAGCTTCCTCACCTTATTACGAATCATGATAGCGGCTTCAAAATCCATCTCATCGGCATACTTTTTCATCTCCCGCTCAAGTTTTTTGATGAGTTTTTTAGAGTCAACTGCGGTCATGGCAGAAGGATCAATAGTATCTAGGCCGGTAAGCTTAAAGTCACGTTGCAGTTTATCATGCGCCATATCGCTTTCTTCTGGAGTATCTACAATCTTTTCACGTATGGGTTTAAAAATAGTTTTTGGATCTATATTATGCTCCTTATTATATTTTTTCTGATACTCGCGGCGCCTGCTGATTTCATCCATGGCAGCCTTCATGGAATCGGTTATTTTATCGGCATAGAGAATAACGCGTCCATCTACATTGCGAGAAGCGCGTCCCATGCTTTGAATCAGTGATGTCCGAGATCTCAAGAAACCTTCTTTGTCAGCATCTAGAATAGCAACGAGAGTAACTTCAGGAAGATCCAGTCCCTCTCGCAGAAGGTTTATACCAATAAGTACATCAAATTCGCCCTTTCTCAAATTGTCCAGAACATCAGACCTCTCGAGAGTATGGATGTCTGAATGCAGATAAGCGGCACGTATATCTTTATTTTCCAAGTATTCAGTAAGATCTTCTGCCGTCTTTTTAGTAAGTGTAGTAACGAGTGTTTTTTCACCCCTTTTCGCTTGTATCTCAAGCTCTTTGATAAGATCGGGAATTTCTGTGGTTGATGGACGTACTTCGATCTGTGGGTCTATGATTCCAGTAGGTCGAATCAGTTGTTCTACCACATGGCCATCAGATTGACCAGTCTCCCACTCGTCTGGGGTAGCTGAGATGTATACCAAGTGGGGTGGCATTTTATAAAATTCATCAAATTGCAAAGGTCGGTTATCGAGTGCAGAATTAAGTCTAAATCCATAATCTATCAGTGTTTTTTTACGGCTGCGGTCGCCATTATACATTCCTCGTATCTGTGGAACAGTCATGTGTGATTCATCAATACACACTAAAAAGTCATCACCATATGCCAATTTAAAGTAATCAAGTAAACTATAGGGCGGGTCGCCAGGCTTTCTGCCATCAAAATAACTTGAGTAATTTTCAATACCATTTACATATCCTACTTCTTTAAGCATTTCCAAATCGTAATTCACTTTTCGAAGAAGCCGTTCCCCTTCCATAAGTTTACCGCGCTTTTTAAGACCTTCATATTCTTTGGCCAGATCTTCACGAATCCGCTTCTCAGCGGGCTTTATAACCTCTGGGTCGGTAAGGTACAGTTTTGCGGGGTATATGACCATATCTTGTTCATCATGAGTCCCCTCTATACGCTTGCCGGTGAGAGTATCTATTTTCAAAATGCGTTTGATCTTTCCCAATTCCTCCTCGATTCTTACGGCAAAATCTTCATAGGGTATATGTATGTCCATATGGTTTCCCCGTAATCGAAATGTACCACGCTTAAAGTCAAATTCAGATCGCTCATATAATAGACCGGTGAGTCGTACCGCAAGTTGCTTCCAATCAACCACATCACCAACTTTCATATGATGACGAAATTTTTGATACTCACTCGGAGACCCTATGTTATAAATGCACGATACTGACGCTATCACAATGACATCTTTTCGAGAAAGAATGTTTGAAGTTGATTGTAATCGAAGCTTGTCTATTGCTTCATTGATTTCAGCCTCTTTTTCAATATACGTATCTGTAGCTGGCATATATGCTTCCGGCTGATAGTAATCGTAATACGATACAAAATAGGAAACTGCATTTTGGGGAAAAAAGTCTCTGAATTCCTGGAACAGTTGACCAGCCAATGTTTTATTATGAGATATAATAAGCGTTGGCATTTGAAGTTCTTTTATGACATTTGCTATGGTGAATGTTTTACCCGAACCCGTAACTCCCAAGAGTACTTGATTTTTTAAGCCATCACGAATGCCCTGCGAAAGTGCAGTTATAGCATTTGGTTGATCACCAGTAGGTTCAAATGAAGATTGTATATCAAATTGCATCCATCAATTATAACCTACAGTATAATAAAGCATGGTAAATTTGATTCAAACACCTTTTGCTGATTATGAACTTTTGGATTCTGGCGATGGATACCGATTGGAACGCTATGGAGCATATCGTATTGTACGACCAGATCCACAGGCATTGTGGAAACCACATCTTCCTACTTCAGAATGGACTAATGCTATCGCAACATATCGTGACAAAAAATGGAATTGCAGAACCGCTATGCCTGAACATTGGATAATGTCATATAAAGATCTTACGTTTCATGCGCGTCTTACCCCTTTTAAACATACGGGTATATTTCCAGAACAATCAGTGATGTGGGATTGGATTGGCGATCAAGTGAAAAAAAGTGCTGTACCAAACCCAAAAGTATTAAATTTGTTTGGATATACGGGAATTGCATCAGTTGCTGCTGCAAAAGCAGGCGCACAGGTTACTCATGTAGATGCATCAAAGCCTGCCATTACTTGGGCACGGGATAATATGATTGCTTCAGGACTTCCGTCTGATGCCATACGATGGATACTCGATGATGTGATAACTTTTTTGAAACGAGAAGTAAAACGAAATAATACCTACGATGCGATTATATTAGACCCTCCTGTGTATGGGCATGGTCCAAAAGGAGAATTGTGGGATTTTTTCAAGCAAGTACCGTTACTCCTATCGCTGGTCAAATCTGTACTATCTAAATCCCCACTTTTTCTTCTTATGAATGCCTATGCAATATCTGCCTCGAGCATCATGCTAGAAAATGTCATTGACGATTTGATGAAAGACACACCGGGTGTGATTACCTCCGGGGAACTTATCTTACCAGAATCAACAGGTCATAGACTTCTTTCAACGGGCATTTATGGTCGCTGGGAAAGGAAATAGAATAGTATAATATTATATGCTTTACATAATCGGCTCTCCTATAGGTAATATACAAGATTTATCGTATCGAGCCGCTCACACATTGGTAACTTCCGACATCATTTTAGCAGAAGATACTCGAAGCGCACAAAATCTCCTCCATGCCATATACGATTTATTCTTCCCAACCAAAGAAAAGATTATTCCTAAAATCATATCGTACTACAAAGAAAAGGAACTGCATAAACTCCCGAGCATTCTTGAAGATTTAAGAGATAACAAAAATATATCACTTATATCTGAATCAGGCATGCCCATCATTTCTGATCCAGGATCACTCTTGGTTTACGCAGTAGTCCGAGAAGATATATCTTTTACGGTTATTCCGGGTCCTTCTGCGGTGACTACTGCACTTATTCATTCGGGTACTCCCATGAATGAATTTATGTTTATTGGATTTTTGCCGAAAAAACAGGGCAAGCTGGTAAAACAACTAGAATCGATCAAGACCTTTAAATCCGTGATGCCTAAACTAAGCATTATTGCTTTTGAATCTCCTCACCGGATCAATGCAACATTATTGGCAATCAAGGAAAACCTGCCAGAAGCGCATATAAGCGTAGCGCGTGAACTTACCAAAAAATATGAAGAAGTCATACGATCCAAAGGAAAAGATATTGATGTGGAAAGAGAATATAAGGGAGAGATAACGATTGTGATTAGCTAGTCTCTCACACTGGCGGCAACCGTCTCTACTACTGATGCATCAAAGATAGATGGAATGATTTGATTGGTGGTTGGACTGGGTATAAGTCCTGCCAATGCTACAGCAGCTTTAATGAGGATTTCCATAGTTATATTTGTTACGCCATTTTCTAATGCTCCTTTAAAGAGCCCAGGAAACGCAAGCGCATTATTTACCTGATTAGGGTAATCAGATCTTCCCGTAGCCATAATTGCAGCGCCGGCACCAATCGCTTCATCGGGAAGTATTTCTGGAGAAGGATTTGCTAAAGCAAATACAATTGCATTCTTACTCATAGCTCGTATCATTTCTGTAGAAAACATGCCTGCACGTGATACACCAATAAGTATGTCAGCTCCAGTTACTACATCTTCAAGCTTTCCTTGTTTATGTTCACTTGTGGTCATTTTTGCAACGAGCTCTTTATATTGATCATTCCCTACTCGACCCTGATACAAAATTCCCCTACTATCACAGGCAGAAATGTTTACTACGCCATATTTATTCAAAATTTTGATTATAGACGCCCCTGCGGCCCCTACGCCATTTATTACTACCTTGGCTTTCTGAAGATCTTTATCTACTACTTTGCAGGCATTTATAAGCCCAGCTAGCACCACTATAGCAGTCCCCCACTGATCGTCATGCACCACAGGTATGCTAAGTGACTTTTTAAGAACTTCTTCTATGTAAAAACAATTTGGAGCGGCTATGTCTTCTAGGTTTATAGCACCAAAACTGGGAGCTATAGCTTCAACCACGCGGATAACTTCCTCGGGGTCTTGTGTATCTATAAGAATGGGAACAGCATTCAACCCGGCAAAACGGGTAAAGAGTGCACATTTCCCCTCCATTACCGGGTAAGCGCCATCGGGGCCTATATTACCAAGTCCAAGAACTGATGATCCATCAGATATGACCGCTACAGTACGACCTCGCCAGGTATGCGAATTGGTAAGTGATGGATCTTGTTGAAGAAGAGTTGAAACTGCCGCTACCCCTGGGGTGTATGCCAAAGATAAGTCTAGCTTTGTTTCAAGAGGTGCATTGAGTGAGGTATGAATCTTCCCCGCATGCGCTCTATGATACTCAATTGCTTGATCTTTTATATCTTCAGACATAAGTATATATGTTGTATATTAATGTTTGCCGATATTTTAACTTTCAGTAAATAATTGTCTCATAGTTTCTTTTTGAGAAGCTAATGTCTTTGTATAAGGTTTGCTTAACGTTACTTTATATAAGCGTGAATAATTTTGTATTTCTATTCCAATCAGTTCTTTATTTTCATTAAATTCCATAATGATTCCAGGGGATATTTCTTGAATTGAATCCTCAACCCCTTCCTTTAGTTTAATCCACTTAATGTCAGCTTCTGAATCGTAATATTGTTTCATGTTTTATGTTAATTTATATCTTTTACTGGCAATTTTATTGTCTATTGAAGCTTTCGTTTCAGGATGCGCCGTATGAACAATAATATCTGTATTATCGTAATGATAAAAAACAGAAATATACTTCAATGTATTATTATATTTCTTTTTTGAAATGGCAACCTCACTTTTTAAGATCACATCGACACATCGAATCTTTGGATGTAAAATAATGTCAGTTATTACATCTTCTTCAAAGTTCCGTTCTTTAAATCTTATTTTAGCATGTTTCGTAAAAATAATAGTCATTTCAACCATTGTAGCATAATACATGTTATGTAAATGCTTGACACATTAATACTCCATACGCCATTTATGAGGGTAAATGGTATAATAATTACTTAGATGTGACTGGCCCCATCGTCTAGTGGCCCAGGACACTTGGTTTTCATCCAAGTAATCGAGGGTTCGAATCCCTCTGGGGTCACAATCGAAAAAAAGTCTGACTTGTTCAGACCGTTTTTCGATATTCACGGGATGAGAAGTTTACCCTGAGCGATGCTGAGTTTATCGAAGCAGAGTCGAATGGGAATCCCTCTGGGGTCACAATCGAAAAAAAGTCTGACTTGTTCAGACCGTTTTTCGATATTCACGGGATTCCCTCTGGGGTCACAATCAGGTTTTCACTAACAGCATAATCGTCTTTTAGTGCTACAAATGGCGCTAATTTAGGTGTTCCAGAAACCAATTCTGCATAGGTTGGTGCCATCTGGAAAATGAGGCTAAAAAGGGTAGCTGATTTTTCAGGTTTTGATTGATCTAGCAACAAATCTTCGAGGTGTTCCAGAAAATATTTTATGGTTCCTGTAACTTCCTCTAAATTGATCGTATTCTCATCTTTTTTAACAAGTTGAGCTTGTAACTCAAGCATCTCAGTTTCGATCTTTGCAAGGTCTTCTTCCATATAGCGAATAGCTGTCTCTGAGCTTAGAATGCGAATTTTATCTGCAATCAGGCGTGCAGATGATTCAAGGTCAGCGATCTTCTTTTGAATAACCGTAGTATCTGTTACGGTACTTTTTTGTCGTTTTTCCCACTCGCGCATCACTGCTTGCATCAGTTTTTCAGCATAGTCTGGTTCAAACTTCAAACCTTTTACAAAATCTCCAATCGTGCTGTCAAAATCATTTTTTGAAACTCGAAAATAGTGCCCTCATTTATTGCAATGGTAGGCTGGATAGTACTTGCCCATCTTGCCTCGTGAAGCACTGCCAAAAAGAGGCTTTTCACACTCTGGGCACATAACTACGCGTTTAAATGGAAAATCTTTGTTTCGTATGCCTTTATTTATAAAGCGTTCTGGTGGTCGTTCCTTAAAAAATTTAATGCCGTCTACATCTTCAATCAGCGTATGTTTGCCTCGGTTTGCAGAATTAAACGATTCAATAGATACCAAACCTTTAAACTGTCCTTTTATTGCTTTACCCTGTGTCCAGCTTTCAATATTTACACCCGCATAAATTGGATTGTAAATAAATCGCCAAAACTGCTTAATATTTAGCTGGTTACCTCCGATTTTTCCAACTATTTGTTTTCTATCACTTGGATTTCTTCTATTATGTGTTCTTGATTTAAAGCCCATTTTGTTTATCTCAGCAACAATTTCGTTGTCCGATAAGTTACCCTGAATCCGCAGGTTAAACATTTTTCTGATCCAATACGCTTCTTCTGGGTGAGGCACGAGCACCACTCTTTTCCCATGCTGTGTCTCCACTTTTTCGTTGGAGTATCCATAGGGCGCTTGTCGCACACGGTAGCCCAATCGTACATACCTGATCTCGGCACCAATCATACGAGACATAATATCCCGCATTTCATCCTTGGCTCGTTCTGCTTCTAAGATCTCAGATTTTTTAGTTGGACTATACACACTCCAGTTATATTCAACTCCGAGATGTTCGAGTGTGTTTACATCTTTTGCACCGATAATTCCATAGATATCAATAAGACGAACGCTGTACTTGGTAAGTTGCATTTTAAGATGGTCATATGAGTAGGACCCACCTCTGGTGAAACGATCAATTGACTTGATGATGAACAATTGAATGTTGTTCTTAGGATTTTTGCAGTAATCAATGGCTTCTTGTATAGGTTGCTGTTCTTTTGAGGCAGATTCAATAAATACAAAGAATTTACTGATGTGAATATTGCGAGTCTTTGCGAATTGCTCTATCTGTTCTTTTTGTGCCTCTGGAGAGTCACCTTGCAACCCTTGTTTAATAGATGAAATTCTGATTGCTGCAACCGCATTTTCTTGGACAGGTATATTGTTCATCTCTGTACTGTATTTGCAAAATTTGTACCGTACTTATCAATCAATTTATCGATGAGCAAATTTGCTAGTACTGTGAGTCGTTCCTCAGTAGAAAGTTCACATGTTTTTACTCTGGTCGAGTCTGTTTTTTTCGCTTGTTTTTGCCCTTTTTCTCTTGTTTGTTTCATATCAAATTGCTCAATTTAACTATGTGTATAATGATAGTTTATATAAATATATTGATAGTGTCAACAGTAATTTTACTAACTTTTTAAGGTTTAATGTTATACTTCAAGTATGGAAAATGCTGATCAAATCAAAGCCAGAGAAGAGATTGGTCGAAAGATCAAGCAGGCTAGAGTAGCCAAAGAACTTACTCAATCTGAGCTGGCGACACTGGCAGGAATAAACGAAAACTACTTCGCTATGATTGAACGAGGAGAG
>JAQBTX010000080.1 GCA_027624795.1 bacterium
GTTGATCGAGTTAATCCTAAAACGATAGCCCTCCATGTTAAAAACATATCTTCATTTATTCGGAGTAAATCTTGTATTACAAAAGGAAATAAAGTTAGTATACATAGAGTTAATCGTAAGAATTTTTCTATCCCGCGATAATTTTTCATTATCGTTTGAATTCGGTTTTTTCTCACATCTATTAATGTTGTTTTTTGAGAGGCATGTTTTTTATATGTTTCTGATCCTTTATGGTAAATAATACTGTTATAACTTACTAAACATATTCCTCCATTTTTTTGAGTTCTTAAACTTAAATCAACGTCTTCATAATGACTTCGATACCAACTATCATATCCTTCCAGTTCCATAAAAAAACTACGAGACGCCATAAGGGTAGTTGCGCTGGCAAAATCTACTTCCTGTACGAGTGTTTGATCTTTATTATTCCAATTGTTCATACCTCTTCCAATCCCCCATATATTGTATGAACCACCAACATTATCAACCCTTTCCTTATCGTAATACCTCATGATGCGTGGTTGGATAAGCGTTTTCTTATGAGCGTGCTTTATGAGTTCATCTATCCAGTGCGGGTCGACAACAATATCATTACTGAGTAATATGATGTATTTCCCTTTTGCAAATGTTGCTCCATAATTAAACCCTCCAGCAAATTGAAGATTGTTAGGAGATCTTTTTATCGTTACGTTGGTATTTTTGAAATATGTTTTGCTTAATTTATCGAAACTATTATTAGTAGATCCATTGTCGATTATTAATATATCAAAGTTTGAATATATGGATTTTAGTACTGAATCGACACATTCTTTTGTGAGTTTATATTCCTGATAGTGAAGCACAATAACGGTTACTGATGGTTTTTTATTAGGCATGTACTCCCCACCTCCATCCCTTTTTTATCAACTCAATACTCGATATGGTTCCGAATAAAGTAGTATGATCAAGCACCACCATGTTTCCATCGTAATAGTTCTTCATCCTCTTATCCCATGTTTCATATATATGGGTAACATTCCACCAAATCCCTTTATATATTGCAAGTGCTGATGGCACATCTCTCATAAAAAGAAATTTAAAGCTTAAGATAATCCAAACCAATAGAGTAAAGGGAAGCAAAAATGAGAGCCGGTATCTATCTGCATTTTTAAAAATCATATTGATTAAATTCTTTGATCCTTCATACAATATTCTTTTTCGATATGCATCGGTTTGAGGTTTTTGGTTACTTGCATAATGAATTACATGAGCAGATGGCAAGTAATATAGGCTTGATTTAGCAAGCCATATTCGCCATGAAATATCGGTATCTTCAGCAGATATGAGGTAATCTTCATCAAAGCCACCAATCTTTTGAAACACTGATGAACGAATGACGAGTCCTGCCGTTTTTGCACCAAGGATTTTGTGGGGCTTTTGATCATCCACCATTATTTCTTCATTTATTTCATAGGGAAAACCCACATAGGTTATAAAATGACCCAAACTATCTATTTCGCCAGATGGATCAATAAGTTTACACTGTGCAGCGCCCGCATCTTTTAGTAAAAAAAATTGACTTATTTCGCTTAAACAATCGCGCGCGATCATTGCATCATGATCTAAAAAAAAGAGTAGTTTCCCATTTGCTTTTCTCGCACCACTATTTCTGGCTACTGAGGCTCCAAAATTCGAATCATTTTGAATAATAGTTATGGGGTATTGTTTTTGAAGCTTTTTAACGATGGTGATGGTCTTGTCTGTTGATCCATTGTCAACAATTATAGTCTCAAAATTCTTAAATGTTGATTTATAAAGAGATTCAATACATACAGCAATATGCTCTTCAGAATTAAATGCAGCTATGATAATTGTTATATTCATAGGTCAAATGGTTTTCCTATTACAAACGATATTGCTTTTGATAGGTAATACTTCATAGGTTTTACCGATCCAACAAGATGAAAAAGTTCATCATCGGTTCTAGTGCGAGAAGATTGAATGCGAGCTCTTTTACTACACGTTTTATAGATATGAAACAAATTCCAAAATACTCCGCGCCAGATAGCATATGATTTTGAAAACTCACCTTTGATGAAAATGGGAACAGATAACACAAGCCAAAATAATATATGAATCGGAAATCTAAAGAATAGATTCTTTGCTTCAAAATTCTTTATCATGGTGGTTATGGCATTTCTACATCCTTTGAAAATGATGTCATTGTCCAGGTAATATTCAATTTGCTTCTCATCAGTTCCAAACGCATGATATACGGTGACTGAGGGAAGAAAATATACTTCATATCCATGTAACCATATGCGCCAAGCAATGTCGGGTTCTTCCCAATAGTATCCATAATCTTCGTCAAATCCACCCACCTCGTTAAATACATCTTTTCTCATGATCATCGCAGCTCCCCGAACCGAAAATATTTTCTCGATGGTATCAAATTGTCCCACATCCTGAGCTCCCTCCGCCCTCTCTACCAAGAATCCAAATGAACTTATGTAATCTCCCGCATAGTCATATTG
>JAQBTX010000024.1 GCA_027624795.1 bacterium
TAAATCCAGAGATAGTTGCTTGATAATTATAGGTTACATTGTCAATTATTGTTGATATTGCGGTTGCAGATACATGTCCCGTCCCTCCTATTCGAAACGTTCCTGGACGACCGCATGGCTCAATTATCTCTCTCTTCACTTCATTGGGCGCTACACCAGTTAAATAGGTTACCTCGATGGCTGGAGTAGTTCGTCCCCCTAGATCAGATCCACAAACATCACCAGCTTTTGAACCGAAGAGTACCGTTAGCCTTCCATCATAATCACCAGGGTAATTTGGGTATTCTTTTAGATAAAAAGTGAGCTGCTCATCTTTTGATATCTGATGCGAGGTAAATACTGTATCGCTATCGGGAGTTATTATTACTTTACTTCTATTTACATCTATTCCAGGAATATTAATACTTACATCTTCAAACGCAAACTGTGAAGGAGCAATATTTGCAGTATTTGCTGCTAATTGGAGTCCCACCTCTATACCCGCATCAGCTGCAGCTAAAGCACGTACTGACTCTGCTTGTAATTTTGAAGACTGTACCTCTGTGGTAAGACGAAAAGAAGTAGCGGCAACAATGGTCATAAGAAGAGCTATGATGAGAACAAGCATGATGAGAGCTTGTCCAGATTTTAAATTATGCATGGTTATTATTCAAAAATGATTTTACTTCATTAAGGAGTTGATCGGGTGTGTAATCACTTTTAATTAAATATCCACGCACTCCATAGTCAAGTGCTTTTGCAATAACTAAATCTTGACTCAAGTTGGTGAGAAGAACTATATTATCAAGTTTTACGCTCTTCTCTCGAACTAACTTATCAAGAACCTGCATGCCATCCATCCCAGGCAATATGATGTCAAGGAGCACGAGATCGTATTCATTGCTTTTCATTTTAGAATACGCCTCATTTCCATCTTCTGCCGAATCTACTTCAAATCCATCGTGGGCAAAAATATCGACATATAATTCTCTCAAATAGTGCTCATCCTCTACTATAAGCAGTGATGGTTTATTGGTGTGGGTTACCATAATATTCATCTCATTAAGATATTAATTCAGGGAGAAGTACGGTAAATGTACTTCCTTTACCTACTTCAGATTGTACTTCAATAGTACCGTTGTGTAAAGAAACTATCTGCTTAGATATGTATAATCCTAATCCTGTCCCTAGTTGACTACTGTGTTTTGAATATGAGTATTCAATCTTGCTAAACTTCTTGAAGAGTTTTTGCTGTTCTTCTTGCGGAATTCCTGATCCAGTATCTGTTACGCTTAAAGCGAGTATCTTACCTCTACTTGCTAAGCGAAGTGCTATTGAGCCCTTTTCTGGAGTAAATTTGAGGGCATTACCAATAAGATTCTGGAAAACTTCTCGGAGTTTTTCTTTATCTCCTTTGGTAAAGTACTTCTTCTTTTCAACAGTGGAAAAAGTGAACGCTATATGTTTTTCATCGGCTGATATCTTAAGCTCATCAAAGACCAACTGTACAATATCTGCAACATTAACCTTCTCATTATTTAATTCAATTTTATTTCTTTCAATACGAGAGACCGTAAGCATGTCGTTTACCAGTCGTATAAGCCGCTCAGTAGAATTGTAAGATATATCTAAATATTTTTTTAATGGCTGTTTGATCTCTTGCTCTGACTGATTGAGTGCCATCCATAGGTAGCTTTTAATGGCGGTCATGGGAGTACGAAGTTCGTGTGAAGCTATAGATACAAATTCATCTTTTAATAAATCGAGTTCTTTTAATCGTTTATTTGCGCTTTTTAAGTTGGTAGTTGCATCCTTTACTTCTTCTTCAAGTGTTATGTTAAACCGTTTAATTTCTTCAAATGAAAGGGCGTTTCGAACGGCAATGGCAACTTCATGAGCTACTATTTTAAGAAGATCAATATCGTCTGACGAGTATATCTCCCCAGAATGCTTTTCGCCCAATATGAGGCCGCCGATTAGTTCCTTTCTTACTACCAAAGGAAGTACGATGGTAATTTCATGCTCACGCATTATATCTTTGATGTCATTTTTTCGTTCAGATAACTCTTCAAAAATAATAATCTGCTCATCTTGAGATTTAGGCTTATATGATTCGTGGATAACCGTAAATACATCTTTTCCTTTAAATGCTTTATCATGAGTCTTTCCAGCTGAATCTACCCATATGATTGAGCTACTTCTAATAAGTGCAAGAGTACCGTAGGATATTTTGATTGAGGAAAGGAGTTCTTTCAAAATACCATGTGACAATTCACGTAGCTCAAGTGTGGAAGCCATTGTTCTGCTTAGCTTCCATAGAACATCCTGACTGTCATATTTATCTTTATAAAAAATCTTGCTGGTGATAGATTCAAATAGTTGGCGAAGGGGTTGGAATGACAGCACTACTGTAATTGTTATTAACATTGGGATTAGAGATGAACGGATATTCGTCTCTCCTCCAGTAATGAATAAACTTATTCCATACAGTATGCTCGTGTATGTCACAACCACTACAACGATTAGAAGGGTATATACTACAGCTCGGACTACAACAATGCGCATATCAAGGAATCTATGTTTTAATATTGCGTAAGATGTAAGTACTAAAAACAGCAATGTATACAAGGGCGAGAATGGAACAAATGTCGTATTTTGGAAAATTGCAACCGGTAAAAAAATTGTTGAGATCAACAATCCGTACATGATAATAATTCCAAATGCTATTACCTTTAGTTGTTCTCTTTCTATTCCATCTGATCTAAGCAATCGCTTATATAATATAAATACTCCGCCTATGGTTGAAATTAAAACATAGATTCCGAAGGGTATTAGTCCAGGTCCTGCCTGTGGTTGTGGAGTTCCATCAATAATATCTACTGAAGTAAATGAATATGGCGTTAGGGCCATAATCATTATTAGTCCTGTGAGTCCGATCAGTAATAGGAGTTCATTTTTTCTTATATGAAACTTTGTGTTTGGGAGCGTATATGCAAATAGGAAGAAAAGTGTACTCATCGGGGTAGCCATAAATATACTTAATCTAATAAGAAGTAGACTTGTTGTCTGACTGAAAGACTGTAAAGATAAAAAGAATATAAAGAGCCATATTGAAATTGTCATACCCAGCAACCCAAGTATCTTATGAGTAGCGCTCTTTGGATTACGAATGTAGACCATAAGAGTTAAAACCATATTGAAGAAGAGGACTACCATAAAAAAGGAGGTTACATACGGATTGCTAAACATAATATCAGTATATATTGATTTATGAGTCCTATCTACTGATCAGTTATTACCCATTAAGAAAGCAATAACCTTTTTGTTAAACTCATCAGATCTTTCAATAAAGGGCACATGACCACTTTTTTGAATAAGAATTGGTTTAATATATTTATTCAACTGAATATTTTCCATTGCTTGACTGTACGGAATAAGTGGATCATATTTGCCAAGTATTACAAGTGTATTAACTGAAATTTTGGTGAGATCATCTATGAGATTAAATTCATCATTTATTTTTGTCAGCCCTGCCAATCTACTAATGAGTAACATCGGATGTCTTATAATCAACTCACTGATGCTCTCATATACGTAATCAACGAATACCTTCTCTATTTTCGTTTTATCATACATTACACTTCTAAAAAAAGTATACAGATTACTATTTGAAGGATACATGGGCTTACTTGCAATGAGCTTGGCAATTGATGGGAATACTAATAGTCGCTGAGTCCAAGGCATATAAGTTGTTACCCCCACCGGGTTTACCAAGATGAGCGATTTGGGCTTTAAGTGATTGTCTATGTGTATTTTTAATGCCATCCATGCCCCTAATGAATGGGAAATTATATGTGGATTTACTTTAATAATTTTTGATATAAATTTCATTAATACATTAATAAAATCGTGATTTAGATTAGCATTAAGAAAATCGACAGATGAAGATCTTCCAGCACCAGGTAGATCAATAGCATATACAGTGAACCATTTAGACAGTTCATTAATATTTTTATACCATTGTCCCAATCCTATATTTATTCCATGTATTAGTAAAACTGGTTTACCCTTTCCAGCTTTTATGTAATTGATAGAGTGACCATTAATTATGGTTTTATTACTTGTTATTGGAACCCCAATATTAATAATCAGGTTTTTGTAAGCTTTATTCATGTTGGTTATTAAAAATGTAATCAAGTCCAAAAATAAATCTACCAGAAGGAACTTCGGATCCTGATGTGATATTTCTCACAATATAGGATATTGCAGCTGCACTCAAATTTACCGTCGTTGATAGTTGTGGCACGCCGGATAAAGTAGATCCGACTTGAGTAAGAGATTCTAATACTCGTTCAACAAGTAAAGTACTATCAGCTATTTTTACTGCTTTTTCTATCCATTCTTTTTGAGTAAAAGAACTCATATGAATTAATTCATTCTCCTCTAGTCTTCCGTTAAAAATGGTGGTTGTACTGTTTAAATCATATCGTTCGACATCGATAATTGAATTGTCACCATTACTTGTTGCCATTAATACTGGGATTTTATGTTTTTTACACACTTTTCTTAGATATACTTTAAGTGAGAGGTTGTCCATCGCATCTATTACAATATCAACTCTGTTCTCACCAAGAAGAAATGCCAATAAATTTGCTTCTGTTATTTTTGAATACAAATGAATATTCAAATATGGATCCACTTCCCATGCCCTTTGGGCTGCAACTTCCACTTTATTTTTACCTACGTCTAACAAGCTTGCACTCATTCTATTGAGGTTAGATATTTCTATAGTATCGTCATCAGCGATATGAATCACCCCAGGGCCGCCTGTTGCAACAAGTGAAGATAGTGTTGCAGATCCAATTGACATACCTATTATCCCCACACTTGATGAATGATATGCTTTTTGCTCTTTTTCAGTAATAATATTTCTATTTCGACAAGTTCGGACTCGAAAGTATAGATCTTTTGGAAGAGTTTTTACAACAAGCTTTCTCCAGGGATAATGTATCCAATTTGGACTGATATTTTTTCGTGTAATATATGTTCCAAATGCCTTTTTATCCCAACGCTCCTTAAATTGAGGATTCTCAAGAATAAAGAGCTCTTTAAGACTGTTGTCAAATATATCAATTATTTGAATATTTTTTGGTAGCTCTTCTGGTGTATTATAAATATGTGGTTTCAAGATGTTACCCATTTCTGCTTCACTCCAGGTTGAAAATATAATGGATCTTCAGATCTCCAGAATTTTAATTTTGGATACGCGCGACCCTTCAAATGATGTAGTAATTCTCTATATTCTGAACTCGATTGTGACAAGAAATTCACAATTATTTCTTCAGCATTGCGCTTAAATTCAATGCTTGCTTTTTCGCCCTTTTTTAATTCAATATTAAGTTCTAAATATTGATCTCCATTCTCGTCAAACCTAGTAATAATTGTAAACTTGCTGGTCAGTTTTTTATGTAATTCTGTGGAAATTATTGCTCTACGTATCCATTCAGGATAAATATTTAGCCCATAAAGAGAAACAGAAAAATCAGCTCGTTCATATATAAATACAAATGGGAGCTGAGTTATAAAGTTTTGAATACCTAATTTTTTTGATTGTTCGGCTAAATTCACCCCATGTTGAGAAAGGATATCTACAGCTTCATCGTAAGAGAGCACTCCACCATTATCACCAATACTGTAGCGAATTAATGGTATGGCATTATCCCCAGTAACCACTATCTCTCCATCTATTGATTCAAAGCTCACAAACATCGGATTGTATTGTGCCAAAGTAGGAATTTTATTTATTGGGGTGAAAATATCATGAAACAACTCTTTATTCCTTTGCGCAATTCTTCGTATAAGTATGCTTGTTGTCTCTTCAAATGCCATTGCTCCAATATCTGCACTCCCATAAATATTCATAAAATCCGTATAAATGTTATTTATTCCAGCATATTTGAACATATAATCTCTAACTTCTTCCGTTATAGCTTCTGCTGCAAATACTAAACGAAGATTATGCTTCTTAATATTTATCCCTTCGTTTTTTGACTCATCAATAATATCTTTTATGAATGGGGCGTACCCTATCATTAAGATCTGGTCGTATTGTGGAGCCAATTTTTTTAATGCAGCAAAAATTTCTTTTTTATTTATACCTGGTGTAATAATAGATATGGGAAATTTCTCTCTAAATGAGGCCATTTCTATTGCTTTATATGTGATCAGTCCTCCAATCCAAATACCCATTCCAAAGCAAATAACGTACTGCCTCTAGATCCATTTATTGCTCGTTTTATGTATCGCTCCATTGATAATGAATATTGCCAATCGAGCATCTCTTGTCTTAGAAAGTAGCTTGGCTCACCAGTAGAACCTGATGTAGCGGTGAGAATCATTGGCTTAGATATAGATCCATCCCAACATAAATCCTTTAGTGGATATTTATTAATATAATTCTTCTTATTAATTGTTGGTAGCGATAAAAAATCTTCCCACGATTTAATTAACTTATAGTTGATTTTATTTTTTTTTAGAAAATCTTTGTATGCAGGAACACGGACTGCAGCTTCATAAAATAGCGCTAATGAATTTTTTTTTTGTAACTGCTGCCAGTAAGGGCTTTTTTTTTTCTCAATTTGTGACAGAATCACTTTGGATGAATATGTTGGCTTCTTCATAGTAATCTAGGAAATAGTTTTACTTTCTACAGTGTATCTAGGTGTAAATTTTCTTAATCCATTCATATATCCTGCAGCAAATAAGAATTGGGGCATTTCTTTTGTATCTAATATTGAAGTCAATTGTTTTGATAGTGATCCCATTTCGATTGCAGCAACATATATTGATGTTGAAATTTGTTTCATTTGAAGCTCTAGCATAACGCGCTCTGCAAATCTACCGACTTCAACCCAAGTTTTTTTATTATTATTTTTTGCTGAAAATGAACATATGAGAGGTGCAGTTCTTAAACTTTTTTTGTTTATAAATGAGATTAATGAGCTAATATTTATATATTTAACTATAAGTGGAAAAAAATATGAAATAATATCCGGAAGCAGAATAGTAAAGCCGGGAATCCCTTCATTCCTTGATGATCTATTGTAAATAAACCAATCTGACATTTCATTACGAAATGCTTTATTATTATATGCCATACGCATTCCTATAGCAGTAATTTCGGCAATACGCTCTATATGGACATGTGAAGTTACAACTTTCATTGTTACTCCGGGATATTTGCGGGATAATTGCAAAATAGATTTAATTACTAGGGGTGGCACTTTTTGATCAATATAGGGCCCACGCATATTTTTTCTTCTAGTCATTGTTTCTATCAATTTTTTATTAAGCGAGCTATCTTTTTTCTTGATATTGAAATCAAAATAAACCCTCGCAATGATTGAATTCGTAATGGGAACATCATGTTTTTTGTATACTCCGTAAATTATTGATGCAAGAATAAGGTTCTCTAAGCAACAACCTATACTTATGTGGGCGTCTCTCCCTAAATTATCAGCTTGAGGTAGTTTTTTTTCTGGATTTAGGTGAATTTCACAATAATCTTTTTTTATTTTAAAAAGCCATGGTTGTGAGTTGTGAGTAGAAGGAGCCAGAATAGCATATTGAAGTAAGTGTTCAATTCTCTCTTTATCTGACTTATAGTTATTAAATTTTTGATAATTTATCTTTCGAATTTCATTCATTTGTTAATAAAATTAGTTAGAATATTATAGAACTGTATGATTTATAATAGAGACTTTATACAGACGTCAAGATCCTATAAGTATGGTTATACTACCACATTTAACGAAGACTATCTAGGGGTCCTGGTTATATTATATATATCTTATTAATCTACTTTTTTCATTTTTTGTCACATACCCCTGTCCGGCAGATTCTAATAAGGAATTAATCTCAGAGAGCGACGTGATCCCTTTTCTTAAAAGAAATATTTTAATAATTGCCACAAGCACTTTTCTATCTTTCGGAATCCTGTTTCCTTTTTGCCATCTAGTAAACAGGCTTGCTTCGTACACATATCCCTCCCCTGCCATCATATCGGCAAATGATTTCAGTGTTTTGATTTCAGACCGTAATCGATATTTTATAAACAGCTCTGCAAAAGGTGTCACGAGACTGATTGTAAATCAATCATACGGTAATGTCAAATATTTGTGTATATTAATTGCACTCATTTATATACACATATTTATTACACTTTTGTATTATAATACCGTATGTCAGCAAGTCTTGGCGGCCTACTTAAAGATTACCGCTTACAAAAAAACCTCTCACAATTAGAAATAGCATTCGCACTTGGATGGAAAGATACTTCACGACTGAGTCGTATAGAACAGGGAAGAGTTGGAAACCCAACACGAAAATTCGTGGATCGACTTATGAATGCAATGGAATTAAAAGATGAAGAAAGGAATGACCTCTTGTTAATTGGGGGATATCTTCCAACCAAAAGTGAGATAAATAAAATTCGTCAAGAAACTGATGATATTATTAATAATTGGCCCTATTCAGCAGTGCTGTATGACTTCAGTTGGAGAATCATTCATCACAATAAGGCAGTAGTACAATTATATAAAATAGATGCTCAAACTGAAGTATTTATTGAAGAGGCACACCCAAACTTACTCGAGATTGTTTTTAATCCCAATTTTACTCAAAATAAAGACCTTCGAGGCGCCGATATAATTATATGGCATGAGTTTCTTTTGGCGTTTTTGCTCCGATATCGTTATGCTCAAAGAACAAGAACTAAGGAGAAGTGGTATATTGATCTAATCCAAAGATTGATGGAGAATGAGCTTTTCCGTTCCACATGGCTAAAAACTCAGAAAACTAAACCACTCAGCGTTTATAACTTCGGAACAGTTTCCCCAATTATTAACCCAAAAAACTCTAATTCACGATTAAAAATATACTTTTCTATGGTGCCACTTCTTAAGGACCCTCGATTTGAATTAGATTTCGACACACCCGCCGACATAACCACCTTCAAATACTTTAACCAACTCTCCAGTCAGCTTTCCTGACACTTTTGTCATTCCATATACTTCCTCTACCCTGTATAAATGAGGTATGAAAACAGACAAAAATTCAACAGTACAGGCATTTAGAAAAATATTAGCAGAGTCCGTAGATGGCAGAGAGTGGGAAGAGTATTACTATCCTGACCAGCTTGCAAAAGCCATAGTAGTATCTGCAGCAGAAATACAGAAAGAATTCCAATGGGTAGATGATGTAGAAGTATGGGAAAAAATGAATGACAAAAACGATAAAAAACGTTTTTCAACTAAGATTATTACCCTTCTGCATTATGTGATGATTTTTGCCGATGCAATGGAACTGGATCTGGTCAAAGCATCACAGAAGATTAAGCTAAACAATACGGTAAACCTGCAATAGTTATTTTGAGTCACTTTCTCGCATATGATTTACTATCATATCGCGCAGGAGCTTAGATTTAGTAATTCCTCGTTCTCTACTCGCATCATCTATATATTGAAGAAGCTTAGGGCTAAGGAAAAAATTGAATCGCTTGTCTCGCTTTTCGCGCGCCTGTTCAAGTGCTTTTTTAAGAACTTTTTTATAGTTTTTTTCATCATAACTTAGAACTATAAGTTTCTCATCTTCACTTCCTTGAAGAAAAAATGGCGTATTGTTTTTGTAATAAAGAACAATTGTAGGCTTAGACATCTCAAGTGCCCGCTGTGCGATATAACCTAATCCAAGGCTATGAGCACTTACCTCTAAAATACAAATGTCTGTATCTTGAATATGCTGCATTTTGTTATGAAAATTATTGAGCTGTGCATCCCTTCCTTTGGACATTTTTTTTATATATTCGTCATATGAGATTGAGACGACCTCATCATCAACATGTTCATAACCTAGCTTTTTAATTTCCTCAAAGAGAAGATGGTAATATTTTCCATATTGTTGCTCCCCTTCATATGTTGCTGTAAAAAATACTTTCATAGGTTAATTATACTAAAGTTATAATATTTAACAAACACTTTCATATATCGTTTCAAAACGTGTTTTCCATGGGTACTCCGTATTACACATTATATATCGGATACCGTCTTCAATTACGGGGAATATATTAGAAATTGATGCTGAAATTAATTCCTCCTTCTGATTTTTAATTAAAGATGGGTTTTCTTGAATGTTTACCATTTCTAAGTATGCTTTTCTTACTGATGGGATAAATAGAAATTGCTGCAAATAAGAAAAGAACATATTATCAATGAGGGGAAGAATGGTAACATACGGGGTTAGATAGTCGCTTTGATGCTTATCGATATTAGCATACAATGCATTGACCATGGGTTTTGTGCTTGCCTTTTGATTTACAAGTCTTTTTGTTAATTGCTCTTTTTTGTCGATATCATGTTTTAAATACTTTTTTACCATCTGTTTAAGCCCTATCAGTGAGCTTTGTTTACTTAAGTTTTCATCTGGAATTATTTGGATTTTTCTTTTGAGCGCTTTGAACGATACCATATCTAAAGGGTTTTTTTTGTTATTTAAATATGATCCCTTGAGGCGCATAGATATATATGCTTCCATAATTTTTAAATCCTTTTGGGTGTGTAAATAACTCGAAGTAGTAATATTATTTACCTCTATTACTTCAAGAACCTCTATAAATGCACAAAAGCTTTTAATAAATGCATTGAGAACTTTTAGTTTTTTTGTAAGTTTTTTGATTATATTTTTAGATTCAATAATTGAGATTAATACTTCTTTAGAAAAAGATACAGCATGAGGACTTTTAAATCTACTTAGAAAGTCCATAAAGCTGTCAACATTTCCAGTATGGAGCCTCAATGGCGAATTGCAAATTTCTTTTATATGCTTATCTTTTAATAATCTTTTTATTTCACCCCAGGGCGTACCGTAGTTCTCATGAGATAAATCACCCTTAAAATTCATATCAAGAAATCCTGCAAAACCGATTGATGAGTTTTTTTTATAGTTATCCCTCATCCACATATACAGCGCTACCCCCAATTGTCCATGAGAAGATGTAAGAAGTTTCATCTGATCCATGGGTTTTTCCTTATTGCCTAATATTACATGGCGCATCCAAGCATTGTGTCTTTCAGCGTCAAGATGATCTATCTGCTTACCTCGAATATGAATTTGTTTTTTATCAAGTGCAAAATCTTTATAAAGCTGAGGGGATTTTTGTTTGATTAACTCTTTTACAATCAGCAACATCCTTGGACCCATATATGTATATTCAACCCATCCTTTATAGAATGTATTTGAATCAATGTCTACAGAAGGTAATCCATATTTTTTTTGATTATCTTTAAGAAGAGGCTGTATATCCTTAATCCAGTCATTGAGATGATTATTTTTATCTAAAGCTAGTTGTGAAAAAGGAATCTTTACAACTATGTTGTTTGGGTCGATCAATTTTGCGTACCTTTGCACTCCTGAATGAATTTGGTCATATTTTCGCTGTGTCCAAGCGTGTGCATCACTGAGACCCAAATCCTTAATTCGTAAATACCATGGAAAGGTCTCATCATACATCACTGAAAGACCTTTTGCAGGAATGAGTGTTCCTACTATTTGTGTCCACGTGGGGATTCGGAAAAACATCTCTTCAACATATTTTTTTTGGACATGTTCTAATCCAGATTGTTGCAAGAACGAAATCAATTTCATATCAACACTTTCTAATATACATGCACCACCAACACTTAATGTCATTTCTGATGCTCTACTAGTATTAAGTACTTTTTGAAAATTATGATCTATGAGACCAACTTTAAAAACCGCTCCAGAATAAGTATCGTAAAGTGAATTGAACTCTTTATTAGTAAGTTCATATCCTGCTACAGGAAGAATTGCTTTTGCTATATATGAATCTTGCTCACTTTTGGATGGCTCGCGATTCTTTTCCCAGTTTCGAAAGGCTGCTCGAGCCTTTTTTGCACGGGTAAAATCTCGGTATGCATGAGTATTTTTACTGTAAGATAAAACTTTTTTGGTAGCATCTTGCACTTCAATATACTCTTCGTATGGAATAGGATTACTTTGATTCATTTTAATGATTGACTAACGATTTAATTGTGAAGTATTAATTATACTATAAGATAGTTAATCTTGTTAATTATACATATTTACTACTCATTTCTCTCAAAGTACTTTTTGAGCACATCTTTGGCTATGGGGGAGGCCACATCTGATCCCTGACCACCTTCTTCTACTAATACCGTAAGCACTATTTCTGGATCATCATAGGGGGCAAATATAGTAAACCATGCATGAGGCTTGCCAGATTCTGCATGAGATTCAGCAGTTCCTGTTTTACAACCTACGCTCATACGGCGCTGAAGTGTGGCTTCTGTTGTTGATTCTTTCACAAGCTCTGCTACTGAAAAATCAAAAAACGGCCACGCGGTTCCCCCTGTTTCGCATGTTTGTTTCATCCCCTCTCGTATAGTGTTATAGGTTGATTTACTCATTTCAATATCTCTGCATTGTGGCTTTACTTCTTTTCCTACTTTGAGTATTTGCGGAACACATAAGGTTCCATCATTTGCAAATACTGCGGTAGCCTGAGCAACTTGCAAAGGGGTTGCAGAAACATATCCCTGTCCAATGGCGCTATTGTAGGTATCTCCTAAGTACCATTTTTCGCCCAGTGTGTCTTCTTTCCAAAAGGGAAAGGGTACAATACCGACCGATTCAGCAAGTGCTATGCCGGTTGGATTTTGAAATCCAAACATCTCTGCCCAGCGTTTCATCTTCTCTGGTCCGAGTTTTGCTCCCAATACATAAAAATAGATGTCATTAGAACGTTTAAGTGCCTTTACCATATCTACCTCTCCTTCGGTGCGACCATATTCTAAAAAGTACCAGTTATGAAATTTCAACGGACCGGCTTCAAGTACCCCATTATCTTGTATGGTTTCTTCCGCAGTAATAACCCCTTCTTCAAGACCTGCAGCTGCAATAAACATCTTATATACAGAGCCAGGTGGGTAGGTCCCTTCAGTTGCCCGATTGAAAAGTGCTTTATCTTCACTGAGTATGAGCTCTTCGGTTTGATTAGCAGCACCATCTTCAAAAAGTTGTGGATCATATCCGGGTGTTGAAACCATCACTAACACTTCTCCGGTTTTTGGTTTAAGTCCAACAACGGCCCCTTTATAATTTTCCATCAATTTAAATGCCTGCTGTTGTAACTGAGAATCAATAGATATTTGTATATCTTTGCCCTCATGGGGAGCTAAAACGCTTAATGTCTTAAGAACCTTACCAAATGCATCTACTTCAACCAATTTCTTGCCATGTTCACCCCTTAACTCACAATCATAGACCTGCTCTATTCCCTTTTTTCCAATGGCGTCACCAGAAATGAGTTTATTTATGCAGGAATCATTATTTAGATCAGTGGGATCTGCTATTTGTCTGTATCCTATTACATGACTTATAAATGAAGCTGCATCATGATACATGCGCTTGGATGGTATGCGATCTTCAATACTGGCAAGGTTTGGTTTGGTATTTGAAGCCAATACAATTCCCTTTCGATCGAGTATTGTTCCACGCGGCGCTTCGATGATAATTTCTCTTGCCCTATTATTAAAGGCTAAATTAGCATAATATTCCCCTTTTACCACCGTTAGCTGGAACATACGACTCATGACAATAAGAAAGAATATGCCCACTCCTAAGACATAAACAATGAACATTCCCCGGGCATTATCACCCGAGGATTTCTCAAATGATATATTTGATGCCTCTCCTTTATGTATAAAAAATACATTCGCCATGCAAGTAAAATAATAAGTAATGGAGGTGTACGACCTTAATTATATCGTACTTATGAAGGTAAATACGAATTATTCAATCAATCTTTTTTCTTGCTCAGAAGCTATAACTTGAAAACCCACATGTGATTGTCCGGCAAAAAACAGACCTTCACCCACACCGGCAGAAAGAAGAAAGTGCTTTTCTCCTCCGGTCAAATAGAAGGTTTTGGTAATAGTATCTACTGCAGCGGTAGATTGCTTCAGGATGATTTGAAGACTTGAGTTGGTTATGATGGCTCGCCCTTCTTCAGTGCTTAAAAAATCTTCTACATCTTGAGTTATGGTTGTCATGCCCAGCTTATATTTGCGGGCACGCTTGGCAAAATTATGCAAATAGGTCCCGGAGTCTTTGTTTTTGATCAAATACCAGGCTTCGTCTATTACGAGTAGTCGTTGTTTATGCTCACCGCGACGCACACGATGCCATATGTAGTCAAGAACAATATACATGGCCACTGGTCGAAGGTTTTCTTCTAAGTCTCTAATCCCAAATACCGTGAATGGATTTTTGATATCAAAATTAGAGTGGCTATTAAATATACCTGAAGCAGATCCTTTGACAAATTTCTCAAGCCGCGCCGCAAGTTCGCGCGCTTCTACCGACTCCATACCGATGAAGATTTTATATACATCTTCAAGGAGAGGGGCTTCATTGCTAAATGTTGATGGATCTTGCGTTATACCCTTTTCTCGGTAGGTAAGAACGAGCGCCCGATCAAGCAGCGCATCTTGTGTTGGGGTAAGTTCTCCCATAATCACTCTCATAAGTGAGTGAAGGTCCAGAATTTTATTTGAAAGCTCATCTGGCTCTGGATTTTCTACATTTAGATCAAAGGGATTTAACTTCACCTCTGAACTTGCAGATAGATCCAGAAATTCTCCCCCTAAGTTCTGACAAAGGGTACGATATTCATTCTCCGGATCGATGATGATGACATCAATCCCCATAGTTAAGTTTCGCAGTGATTCAAGCTTTACCATAAAACTCTTTCCTCCTCCTGATTTACCCAAAATGACTGAGTTTGCATTTTCTAGAGTGAATCGGTCAAATATGATTAAGCTGCCATCGTGTTGATTAATGCCATATAATATGCCTTCATTTTTCGTAAGTGCGGCAGTAGAAAAGGGGAATGTCATGGCAAGTGATGTGGTATCCATATTGCGCCAGACTTGCAGTTTGTCTGAGAAAATGGGTAGAGTGGATTTGAACCCTTCTTCTTGCTCAAGTGTTGCTTGTTTTGAAACAATGAGGAGCGATGAAAGAGTTGAATCAATTTCTTTAGTTACGCTGTCAAGTTCTTTTTCTGAATCTGCGGGGATGGTAATATACAATCCAAATTGAAAAAATCGCTCCGCGCCGCGGGCTAGCTCTGCCTGAAGCGCTAGGGCGTCGTCAAGAGATACTTGAACGGTGGGATCTACCACTTTTCCGGCCTTCATGTCGACATCTATGGTTGCCTGCATCTCTGCAATTTTATGCTTTAGTTCTTTTAAAATAGCTCGTGACTCTGAAGGATACACGTACATGGAAATATTGAGTGGATGATCATAAGCTATGAGCGAATGGAGCCAATTAGCAGAAACATATCGCGGGTAACCCACTACAAAAAGCGTCCGGTAATATTTGGCATCCACTTTAATGTGATTAAAATCTACCTCTACATATGATGGTGCAATGATGTCTTTTATCTCGGTGTCACCTTTTGCAAGCACATCTGCCACGCGCTGCGCGCTTGCAGGAATAGTGGCTTTTGCTGGTTGGTTATTTTTTTTCTTTCCAAAGAGTCCCATAACTTAATTCATAATTCTTAATTACCCACTCGTAAGCACCACATCAGTATAACTATCAATCGGCGCTAATTGCTTGCCGGTAGATGAGGGGTTATATACATTGTAAAAAAGTTCGGTGAGTTCTTGTTTTTGAAGTACGGTTGGTTTGAGCCCAACTTTTGCCAGAAGTCGTATCAAATGATCGCGCTTAGGATACAGCGATGTTTTTGCTCTGTTCACAATATATTCTCTTCCAAAACCTTTTGCTGCCGCTCCTTTTATACCCATCTCCAGCGGATTGAAGGGAATAGCAAAAAAGAATCTCTTTTCCATAACGGTGTTTTTCTTGACTACTGTTTTTATAAATTCCTTGTAGTCT